>CAYWUO010000091.1:0-8665 GCA_964461285.1 uncultured Pirellulales bacterium | reverse complement strand
ATTAAGAGTCCAGGTGGAGGAATTTACAATCCCACTCCAACGCCAGGCTGATTCAGTGAATCCCCACATCATTATGCCTTCTACGTCGGCATGGCTAAAGCATATCCGGTAGAAGTCCTCAAGGTCGTCGGCCACTTGAGTTGCGGTGCCCGCATTGGTATCAAATTCGGTAGCTATGATAGGCAGACCCAGCACAGCCAACTCCTGGAGGACATTATTGTAATAATTCTCAGGTTGAAAGGGTGAATTAATATGGGCCTGAATACCAAGGCCTTCAACCGGCGCTCCCAGAGCGATAAGGCCATTGGCGCGGTCTACATATTCGTCACCATCGTAGCCCCCGAATGAATTACCGCGATACTCATTCATATACATTCCGCAGTTGGGATCTATGGAATTGGCCAGTTGGAAAAAATGGGCTCGTCCCGCCTCGCCAAGACAACCAAAAGTATTGTCGGAAAGCATTTCGTTGTCGATATCCCATGAGGCGATTTGGCCTTTGTAACGGTCGACTATGCTGTTAATACGCTCATCAATTTCCTCCTGCATTTCACTCGGATTTTCTTCATCATACGCATAGCAGTCCAGACCCGGTACCCAGCTTGGCATCTGGTCATTGTTTTGTTCCCAAAGGACGCAGTGGCCTCGCAAAATGATATCGTTATTGGCGCACCAGTTGGCTATTTTGTCCGCTTGGGTATAATTTTCGTTATCCCGGTCCTGCTCAGTGGAGTCCCATTTCATCGCGTTTTCAGCCACCGCCCACTCGAAATGGTCACGGACGAAATTCTTGTAGTCGTCGTCGCCGATTGATGGATCCAATGGCGACGGCGCGAGAGCTGCACCGAAGCCGAAGCGATGGTAAATCTGGTCTATTTGCACATCAAGGTCGGAGACCGGAGAACCATTCGGGTCAACTGCTGTAATCTGTACGTCCCTCTTGCGTATCTGCTCGATTCTCGCGTTGGCATCGCTTTCCCAGTCGCCTTTTGTTACTGCTGCCGGGAAAAACAGGTATAACACCAGAATCGCTGCAATTGCTGATTTAACATTGCTTTTAGAAGAATTACCTGGATTTTGCATTTTATGGCTCCTAATTATCACCCTCAAAAAGAGGCAATATGTGCCGGAATGTATTTACACGTGTATAAATACAGGCTTGCTATGTCGTTTTCGTATATACCTTAATTGGAGGTATAATATCATAATCGTGCCGGGAAGTCAAGCTTATAAGTTGTTTTTAGGCCTAATAGTCTGTCGTATTTTTCTTATTTTACTTTTACCAGTTGGGTGTACAGTTGGGGTCCTCGGGGTTATTGCATTGCCCCCACTGAAGTGTAAATGTGCTGAGATCGAAGAAATCAACGTCATCATCCGGCTCAAAGTCGGCACCATCACAGTTGTCAAGTCCGCCACAGCCGGTAGTCAGCCAGAAGTCGGTAATGATATTGAGGTCTTTGTGATTGACATAACAATCACCGCTGATGTCTGAAGAAAGGCCATAGCCTCCGGCCTGCACTTCAGCGCAGTTTGAGAAATCAGTCGGCCCTGTCAGACTGATGGTGGTTATTGATTCTGCCAGTAATGACAGAGGTTGTGATTCGTTGAAAGTTCCTACATATGCAGATCCTTCTGTTTCGCTTGTTCGGTACACAGAGGAGCTGTCTGGAGAGTAATCTCCCAATGAAAGTGCCAAATTGACATCGATTTCTGATGTGTTAATGATTACAATCGACAGTTCAGTACCATCAGGGCTTTTAAAGGCCGAGATGCGCAGGCCGTTCGAATCAGTCGATGTCTCTACACGATGCCACCCGGGGTCGGTAAATGCAGAGTATTGTTTAAATGCATAATAGGTGTGATTGATTGTGTAGCTGGGATTGCCGGACCAGGGATTATCGAGTGTTACAAGGCCACCCTTTTCTCCCTCATCCCCTACTCCCCAGAATAAATCCCAATACAAAAATGAGCACGTACCCTCGTGGACGAGACTATTGTGCATATGTCGGGCGAGATTCAAGGCCACACTAAACGGTTCTTCACCTTCCCCGCGTGAATACTCCGTCTGGAACAAGGGCTTGTACCCGTAGTTGGTGGAAAAATTCTCCATTATCGGGATGAAAGAGTCGGGGAAGTCATAACCGCTATCGGAGTAATGGTGATGTGCAAAGCCATACATATGGTTGGCGTCTATAAGTGCCTCGATATATGCCTGTGAACCACCGCAGCCACAGGCCTCGGGACCAAGTATCTTGGGCAGCTCTGGCATTCGCGAATCCAGTTCCTGATAAACCGCCTCGAAAGCCAGGTTATAGCCCGCCCAATCATCTGTTTCTATCGGTGTAAATTTGCAGGTATCCCAGGCGGTCACCCAATCCGGCTCATTTTGTATGCTGATATAATCGGCATCTATGCCGTGGCTGGAAAAATCATCCAGACTGTCAGCCCACCATTCGGCAAACTCATCGTACATATAATCACCGTAGGCGTCTTTTTTAAGGGTTCCGCCGGCTAAATTTGCGTCGCTTTTGAGTTCAATAGGCGGTGACCAGCAAGAAATCATGATTTTGATTGGATGGCCTAACGAATCCTCCGCAGCCGCGACGATTTGAGCAGAACGGTCTATATATAAGGCGCCATCGGAGCCTTGGTCGTAAGTGTTTCGTAACCTGTAAATATCGAGACCCAAATCTCCGAAGAGTATATCGTAAAGTTGATTTTTTAAGGGGTGAGCTGTTAACCAGTTTTCATACCAGCCACCGCTGGCTCCAAAACCTTCAAGCTCCTGATAAACAATATCAACATCAACAATCCCGGTAGCATTAGGGTCGGTCGGAATGTTGGGTTCGGGAGCCAATGCTTCCGTATCGTCGAGATAGTAACTGACTGACGGCGCAGGGCCTTCAAAGTAAAGGTCCAATGTCGTTAGCGAACCGGTAACGTTCAGTGTAAATCCACCTGAAAGGTTAGTCCAGCTATCATCATATCCGATTGAAGAGCTAATACTGTGATAGTGGGTACCGTCACCATCGGTTTGCTTAATGGTCATTTTGACCTCATCACTGGCGGCACCTGAGAGTCTAATCCAGCCGGAAAGGAAGTAGGTTTCACCATCTTCCATTTTGCCTACCAAAGATTGTTTAATTCCGCTCCAGTCACCGCTTCGATTGTAGGCACGTCCACTGCGAATGCCGCTTCGACGTATGCTTGTCGATGTTGTGAAGCTGCACCCGAAGCCGGACCAGCCTGTGGTACCCGATTCAAAGCCCGGATTGGTCAGGATATTTTCAGCAGCTTCTGCCCGGATAGCCATTAGGGATATTATAAGCAGCAAAAGACACAAACACCCACCGGTTGTACTTCTAAGATTCTTCATCGATAAACCCTGCTCTTTTGTATAAAAACCATTACGTATAGCCTATTTACCCCTACTATATTATACCAGATACAGCCCTTTTGTTCAACATATTTTACGATTTCAGGCAGTTATTGCAATTATTACTGATACTTATTCAAATATGTAGTCCGATTTTAAGTGTAAATTTCACTTAAGGCGGTTGAGTTTTTTATTTACTATTTATAGAATTATTTCTATGAAATGTCCGGTTTGCTCAAACCAGTTGAAGCAGGTAGAATCGATAACAGCAGTAGTCGATGTATGTCCGAGCTGCAGGGGAATATGGTTTGATTCCGGTGAGTTGGCCGATGTTGCCAAATTCCTGTCGCAAAGCGATAAGGTCACTCCGGAGAAAATAAAGCTTTTCCATCGCAGATATGTAAAATCTATACGCAAACTCGAAGAAAAAGATAAGCTTTGTCCAAGGTGCGAAAAGAAGCTTCAAAAGTTCAATTATTCCTACGACTCCAATATTATTCTGGACAAGTGTAACGACTGTGGCGGCATCTGGGCTGATAGCGGAGAAGTTGTTGCCATAGCCGGCTATCTTAAAGAAGACCCATTTTCTACATCGGTTGGGAAGACCCTTGCTGGTTCGTTGCATAAACCGGACATCGGTGCAGGCAAAGGTTGGTTTATTCCTCTTGCCATAATAGTGCCCTTATCGGATGACACACCACGTGAAAGAGTTCCCGTAGCAACAATTGGACTTATTGTTTTGTGCATATTGATATCCATATTTGGTTTTATTTCCAACCCGCATAGATTAGCTAAACCGGTTGATCTTGAGCCGGAGGGTTTGTTTAGTTTCGATTTAGTAGTAACGATTTTCTCACATGGAGGGATTTTCCATCTGATTTGGAATGTGCTGTTTTTATGGTTATTCGGCGACAATGTTGAGGACCGGTTGGGCCGATTTTGGTATCTGTGTTTTTTCCTTGGATGTGCACTTACAGCGATTGTGTTTGGTATTATATTCGTTTCTGTTTTATCAGTATGGGCTATAGGGATAAGCGCAGCGGTATCCGCAGTTATGGGGGCTTACTTTATATTTTATCCTGTCGCAAAATTGAAAATATTCGTGATTTTCAATGTTATGGAAATTCCGGCTGCGGTATGCCTGGGATTATGGTTTTTGTTCCAGTTTATAGTTCCCTTTGTTAATAGAGATGAAGGCGTGACTTTTGCTGTAAATATCCCTCCTGTTGCCGGATTTATTTGTGGAGCGGTGATTGCATGTATAAAATCGGCAAGGTTGAAAAGATAAAATCCTGCATTGGTTTTTTAAGCTCTGCCCAAGGCAAATCTGGCTCTTGCAAAACAAACCCAAACAGCGTATAAATAAGCTGTTATGGCTGGAAATATCAAAAAGCGAATTGAGCAGTTGCGCAAAGAGATTCGCGGGCACGATTATCTCTATTATGTTCTCAATCAGCCGAAAATCAGCGACCGACAATACGATAAGCTCTTTGCGGAACTTAAAGTTTTAGAGCAGAAAAATCCGCAGCTCATCACACCGGATTCCCCGACTCAGCGCGTTTCCGGCCGGCCGCTCGAGGGCTTTACGACCGTAAGACACGCTGTGCCTATGCTCAGTATGGATAATACCTACAATGCTGATGAGCTGAAGGCGTTTGATGAGAGGGTGGCAAAGGGGCTTGGCAGTAAAGATTTCGACTATGTTGTCGAATTGAAAATCGACGGCGTGGCGATAAGTCTTCGTTATGAAAGAGGTGCCCTTGTTACAGCCGCCACTCGCGGCGATGGTGAAGCTGGCGACGAGGTTACCACAAATGTGCGCACGATTAAGGCGGTTCCTCTCATACTCCTTGATGGTGCTGATATTCCCGATGTGCTCGAAGTTCGTGGCGAGGTCTATATGCCGAATAAGGCGTTTGCGGAATTGAACCGGCTTCGTGAAGAGGCCGGCGAGCCGGCCTTCGCAAATCCGAGAAACGCAACTGCGGGCTCTTTGAAACTGCTTGATGCAAGAACTACCGCTACGAGAAATCTTTCGTTTTTTGCCTACGCTATCGGCGAGATATCACAGCCCTTGGGTGACAATCATCACCAGGCCCTCCAAAAATTCAAAAAACTCGGTTTGCCTGTTAATCCTCATATCAAAAGGGCAAAAGACATAGATGAAGTAATAAGCATCTGTCTTGGCTGGAGCGAGAAACGGCTCAAGCTGGATTACCAGATTGATGGAATGGTGATAAAAGTTAATCGTTTTGACCAGCGGGATATCCTCGGTGCCACGGGCAGGGCCCCTCGATGGTGCATTTCCTACAAATTCCCAGCCGAGCAGGCGGAAACAATCGTCGAATCAATTGATGTACAGGTCGGCAAGAGCGGCATTTTAACTCCGGTTGCGAATCTTAAGCCGGTGCAGTTGTCGGGTACAACCGTCAGCCGTGCAACTTTGCACAATTTCGATATGCTCGCAAAGCTCGACGTGCGTTGCGGCGATACGGTAGTAATCGAAAAAGCAGGTGAGATAATACCGCAGGTAATAGAAGTGAAAAAACAGTTAAGGCCTACGAGTACTGCATCCTTCAAAATACCTAAGCGATGTCCGAATTGCGGCTCTGCCGTAGCCAAAGACGAGGACGGTGTGTATATCAGGTGCGTTAATGATTATTGCTCAGCTAAAATAAAAGAACAAATAAGATATTTTGCTGCCAGGGATCAGTTGGATATTGAAGGTCTTGGTCCTGCGATTATTGACCAACTGGTAGATAAAAAGTTAGTTTTAGAACCTGCAGACTTGTACAAACTTACGAAGCAAAATTTACTGGGCATTGAACGAATGGGCCCCAAAAGTGCCGACAATCTGCTTGAAGCAATCGAAAAAAGCAAAACCAGAAGCATGAGTAGAGTAATTGCAGGTCTCGGCATACAACATGTTGGTATCCAAATTGCTGAGATACTTGCGAATAGATTTGAACATCTTGGGTTACTAATGAAATCAAACGAAGAGGAACTTGCCAAAATAGATCAGATAGGGCCTGTAATTGCAAAAAGTATACGTGATTATTTTAAAAAGTGGGTTGTTAGAACTGAAGAATTAATAAAGTATTTGAATCCGAAGAATGAAAGAACAAAAACATCAAATAAACTTGCAGGTAAGACCGTTGTTGTTACGGGCACTTTGGAAAGCTTCACTCGCCAGCAAATCGAGCAGGCAATAAAACAGGCAGGTGGAAAGTCATCTTCCAGCGTTAGTAAAAAAACTGATTTTGTATTGGCAGGTAAGGAATCGGGAAGTAAACTTGATAAGGCGCAGAAACTCGGCGTCAAAATAATAAATGAGAAACAATTTATAGAAATAATTGATATGAAGGTGTGAAAAAATGAGCGAAATGAGCGAAATGGACGAAAAATATATGCGGATGGCGTTGGTCCTGGCAAAGCGTGGTATCGGCAAAGTTGAGCCGAACCCGGCAGTCGGATGTCTAATCCTGAAAGCAAACCAGATTGTTGGCAAGGGCTGGCACAAAAAATTCGGTGAGACTCACGCAGAGATAATGGCTCTTGAAGATTGCAAAACGCTCGGTGTCAATCCGCGGGGAGCCAGGATGTATGTTACACTTGAGCCGTGCTGTCATCAGGGCAAGACAGGTCCCTGCACACAGGCAATAATTGAGGCCGGATTGGCAAAGGTATTTATAGCAACGATTGATCCCTCGCAGCACAATAACGGTAAAGGCGTCGAGCAATTACGCAATGCAGGAATCGAAGTACAGACCGGTGTTTGTGAATCCGAAGCGAAGCTGCTGAACGCGCCTTTTATCAAATTCGCTTCCACTGGTAAATGCTGGACCGTTTTGAAATGGGCACAAAGTATTGATGGCAGGGTTGCCTACGCTGATAAAACCGATGAACGGAAATGGATTTCCAATGAATTAAGCAGGAAAGATGCGCAGAACCTGCGTCGTCGTGTTGGGGCCGTTTTAGTAGGTATTAATACCATAATCGCTGATGACCCGCTGTTGACGGCCCGGCCGAGCAGAGGCAAAAAACCCGTTAGAATTGTATTGGATAGCTCCCTTAGAATTCCCCTGAAGAGCAGGGTGCTTAGAACAGCTAAAAAAAGTCCGGTACTAATCATTACAAGCCAGCAGGCCCTCCAGACCAATCCTAAAATTGCAGAGAGGATTTCCAATAAGGGAGCCGAGGTGCTTGCCTATCCTGATATGCAGGGCCGGTCCAATTTACACTTTCTGTATGATGAATTAGCCAAACGCAGCATCGCTCAATTGCTTGTAGAAGGTGGGCCGACGGTAATAGCTTCTTTTTTGAAAGAGCAGTCTGTCGATGAAATCCGCGTTTACATCTGTCCGAAAATACTCGGAGCACAGGGCAGCGTCAATATAACCGAACCAATGGCTGAGTTGGATAGAGTAGTCGGGTTACATTACGTTAATGTAAAACGATTTGGCGATGATGTTTGTTTAACCGGTTTTTCTAAACGTTCGCTTCGTGAGCTGTCAATTATCAGAGGAACAGATAATGAAGAAGATAAAGGTCCTGGGCCTGCAGACGATACCGGAGATTAAGCGGGGGGATAATCTTGCTGAAATTATTGTCGAATCTGCCAACGGCGAAATTGGTAGTCTGGAAGATAAGGATATTATCGTTATTACAAGCAAGATTGTATCCAAGGCCCTCGGGCGGATAAAAAATCGCAGCGAAGTAACGCCCAGCAAAAAGGCCCTGAGAATATCAGCGCGAACCGGCAAGGATGCCAAATGGCTTCAGGTAATTTTTGACGAAGGCCATCAGATTCTGGCAATTATTCCCCTTAAAGGAGTTCTTGAGCGGTGCATTATCAATGCCTCGCAGGATTGCGAATCCGCCAGCGAGCTTGTTGAACACGAGCAGGCAATCTGCATAACAAAGGGCCGGGATGGCCGAATCAACACCTGCGATGCGGGTGTTGATGGCTCGAATCATCCACCCGGTGTATTTGGTCTATTGCCCGAGGACCCGGACGCCGAGGCGAGAAAGATAAGAGAGCAAATCCGGAAGCTCTCCGGCAAAGAGGTGGCAGTCATTTTGGCTGATACAGAGATGATACCGTTCGGCACGATGGATTTTGCGGTTGGCTCATCGGGTATTGAGCCGATTTCAAAAAAGTTCGGAAAGAAAGACTTATTCGGCAAACCGAAATTCGGTGGGATGGATTTAGTTGCCTATGAGCTGACTGCAGCTTCGGCACTTCTTTTTGGCCAGACGTCAGCGGGCATTCCCGTGGTAGTAATAAGG
>CAYWUO010000090.1:0-8679 GCA_964461285.1 uncultured Pirellulales bacterium | reverse complement strand
TTTGTTTAACTATGATAAATACTGGATGCTGATAAGTGAAACCGCGCCTGACAGAAATTATTGTGGCTGTCGGCTCAAGCGGGATTCGATGAGTAGTGAGTTCTTCATCAGCTTTCCACAGAAGCCGGAAGTCTTTCCCGGAGGGCCTTTGAATCCCGAGTCGAAATTGCCCTGGTACACCCCCTGGCGGATTATTGCAATCGGAGATAGCTTAAAACCAATAGTGGAATCAACGTTGGGAACTGATTTGGCCGAACCTTCCAGATTAAAAGATACTTCATTCGTAAAGCCGGGCAGAGCTTCCTGGAGCTGGATTATATTGAAGGATGGTTCGATTGTATACGATGTGCAGAAACGTTTTATTGACCTTGCCGCTGATATGAATTGGGAATATTGCCTGGTTGATGCAAACTGGGATACCCAAATAGGCTATGACAAAATTAAAGAGCTTTCTGAATACGCCCGAAGCAAAAAAGTCGGGCTTCTTTTGTGGTACAATTCAGCGGGTAACTGGAATACAGTTACTTATCATCCGAAGGACAAGCTGTTAACCCATGAGGACCGTGTTAAAGAATTCGGAAAGCTGAAGGAAATGGGTATAAAAGGGATAAAGGTGGATTTCTTCGGCGGTGACGGCCAATCCATGATGGCATATTATCAGGATATTCTCGAAGATGCAGCGAAGTTCGGCCTGATGGTAAATTGTCATGGGGCGACAATACCGAGGGGATGGCAACGAACGTATCCGAATCTGCTGACCGTCGAAGCGATAAGAGGATTTGAATATGTAACTTTCGAACAATTTAATGCCGACCTTGAGCCAGTTCATTCCTGCACAGCAGTTTTTACGCGAAACGCCTTCGACCCGATGGATTTTACACCTGTTTGTTTCTCCGAGGTGCCCAACATAAAACGGATAACAACTAACGGTTTTGAACTGGCGGTGTCAGTTATCTTCTTATCAGGGATACAGCACTTTGCCCAAACACCCAAAGGTATGTCAGCGGTTCCGGATTATGTTAAGGATTTTATGAGAGAAATTCCATCACGCTGGGATGACACCTGCTTTGTTGACGGTTTTCCCGGAAAGCTCGTCATGATTGCCCGGAAATTCAAGAATGCCTGGTATGTCGCAGGAATTAATGGCGAAGATATTGAAAAAAGTATCAATCTTAAACTTGATTTTCTTAAAGATATCAGAACGGCAATATTGATAACCGATGGTATGGATAATCGTTCATTCGATATGAAAACAATCACGATTAAACCCGAAGAACAATTGGAAGTGAAACTTAAAGGAAACGGTGGTTTTGTTATAAAAGTAAAAATAATATAACATCATGTGAATCAAAGTCCGCAGGTTTATTTAGAATAAATAATTGATTTTATATGTGATTATTAGTACATACTGGAGTAGTTTTGGAATTTTAATAGTGAATTTAAATTAAAGGAGTAATTTATGGCCTCTGATTCGCAAAAGCTCTCCATCAAAGAAAAAATCGGTTACAGTCTCGGAGATGCCGCATCGAACATATTTTTTCAAACCTTCATTTTGTTTATCACTTTCTTTTATACGGATGTTTTTGGCCTCTCTGCCGCGGCGATAGGCACCATGTTTTTGGTAACCAAAATCTGGGATGCTGTTAATGACCCGATGATGGGTATGCTTGCGGACCGCACCAATACTCGATGGGGGAAATTTCGGCCCTATTTGCTATGGTTTGCCATACCGTTGGGTATACTGGGCGTATTAACTTTTACGACACCTGACCTAAGTATTACCGGCAGGCTTATATACGCTTACATCACCTATACATTACTGATGATGGCTTATACAATTGTTAATGTGCCGTATTCGGCGCTAATGGCTGTTATGACACCTAAGTCCCATGAACGAACCGTGCTATCCCAGTTCCGGTTTTTTGCAGTATTCTCGGCAACGATTCTTGTTCAATACTCCGTTTTGAGGTTGGTAGATATATTCGGAAAAGACAATCCAGCTGTCGGTTGGCAATGGGCCATGGGTATTCTTTCTGCGCTGGCGGTTATTTTGCTTTACATCACGTTCTTTACGACCAAAGAACGTGTCCATCCTCCCAAGGACCAGAAGACTACGTTCAAGCAGGACTTGGTCGATCTGGCTACAAACAAGGCATGGCTAATGATCGGCGTCGCAACGGTTTTCCAGCTTATTTACATTTGTATGCGCGGCGGCTCTATAATATATTACTTTACGTACTTTGTAAAAGAGCAAGAGATAACTTTATTCGGAAAAACTGCGACTTATTCGCCAACGGCCATGATATCTACATTCTTGATTGCCGGAACCGTAGCGACGATTCTCGGAGTCATTTTATCGGGTCGTATCAGTAGAACCTTTGGTAAATCAGCAACATATTCAGCCTTTTTGGGAATAGCAGGCGTATCTACGGGGGCCTTCTTTTTCTTAAAACCTGAAAATATCTTTCTTATGTTCATTCTACAGATTATTACATCATTTGCGGTCGGCCCTGTGTCTGTATTGCAGTGGGCTATCTATACCGATACAGCAGATTATTCAGAGTGGAAGAAGGGACGCCGTGCTACGGGACTGATCATGTCCGTCTCGCTGTTTGCACTTAAGCTTGGGATAGCGTTGGGTGTTTCCGGTTTGGTGTGGATTCTGGGCGCATACGGTTATCAGGCCAATCAGGAGCAGACCGCAGAAGCGTTGCAGGGCATACGTATGGTAATGAGTGTTTACCCGGCCATTTTCGCTCTTATTGGTATGGTCTTTATGTTCTTCTATCCGTTATCCAACAAAATGATGAAAAAGATTGAGAGTGAACTGCTCGAACGGCGTAAACAATCGTAATTCCCAACAACGGACCGACATATAACTTTGGTTAAGAAGTGCATTGCATATAATCAGGGGCCAAATCCACATCCAAAAGTTATCCATTTATAGGTGTAATTCGACTGATTAAAGACCTGCAAGGCCAAAAATGCGGCGAATAAATCCAGCACCGATTATTCTTAAAATAAGCAGTTGCATTCATACACGAATATTGGTATAAGTTCGAGCAAACTTCTAATATTAACTATGGATTTGAATTATATTTAAGGAGTAATTATATGGCCTCTGAATCACAAAAGCTGTCAATCAAAGAGAAAATCGGGTACAGTCTCGGTGATTGTGCCGCCAACTTCTATTTCCAGATGTATATCGTTTTTATGATGTATTTCTATGTCGATGTATTTGGCATATCCGCCGCGGTCGTCGGAACAATGTTTCTCGTTTCTCGTGCATGGGACGCAGTAAACGACCCTATTATGGCTGCTCTTGCCGACCGGACTAAAAGCCGCTGGGGAAAATTTCGTCCGTGGATATTTGTTACGGCTTTCCCTCTGGCTATCTTTGGCGTATTGGCTTTTACAACTCCGGATATCAGTACAGCCGCTAAAATAGCGTGGGCTTATGTAACCTACAATTTGCTGATGATGTCTTATACAGCCAATAACGTTCCTTATTCGGCGTTGATGGGTGTTATAACAGGTGATTCTAAAGAGCGGACAGGCCTGGCCTCCTGGCGATTTATGTTCGCAACGGGGGCAATGCTATTAATTCAGGGATTAACTTTGCCTCTGGTCGGTAAATTCGGAGGGGGCAATGACGCTAAAGGCTTTATGTTTACTATGTTATTCTTCTCCTCTCTTGCTTTGGTCTTTTTGTTAACTACATTTTTTACCACGAAAGAAAGAGTAAAACCCGAGCCCGGTCAAAGGACTTCAATAAAACAGGACCTCTCCGATCTTATTAAAAACCGTCCCTGGCTTATTATGTTCATTGTAACCGTTTTTATATTCATTTTTTGGTCTATGAAGGGCAGTATCGGGCTGTTCTATACTAAGTACTTTGTAAATCACGAAAGTCTGCGTAGTTTTTTGCAGAATTTCGGACTGGCTCGAGGTCCGGACGCAGATATTGTAAAAACAGGGTTTACCTTTTTCAGTGTCAGTGGGGTTACTGCCATGATAATTGGCATCCTCCTTGCCAAACCTCTTGCTGTTAGGTTTGGAAAAAGGAACGTGTTTCGAGTGTGTCTCTTTTTATCGGCATGTTCCACCGTTGGATTCGTATTTTTATCGCCGACAGCGATTTTGGGGCAATTTATCTTTAACATTCTTATTCAACTCTTTTATGGCCCTACGGTTCCTTTGCTCTGGGCTATGATTGCTGATGTTGCTGACTTTACCGAATGGAAGACCCGCCATAGAGCAACAGCTATGACCTTTGCTGGCATTTTGTTCGGTCTTAAGTTGGGTCTCAGTCTTGGTGGAGCAATCGCCGGATGGCTTCTTAGCTTATATAAGTATGTTCCTGATGCTGTTCAGAGTGCTACTACGCTCCGTGGTATTCGTTATATGATGAGTATTTTTCCTGCTGCTGCGTTTTTCATCGCTGTAGGTGCTCTTTTCTTCTATGCAATAGATAAAAGTACGGAACATGAGATACAGAATGAGCTTACTGAGCGACGCAAACAATATAAATTTGATTAGTGATTAATATTGTTCAACGAGCATAGATAAGGATTACAGAATGAAGAGTCAAAGCAGGATTGCTTGTTCTATGTTATTTTTTGTAATTTGTGGCGCTACCCTATTTATTGGTGCCGGCTGTAGCCAGAAATATACATCCACTTCAACACTTACTCTGAAGCAGGCATTCGAGAAGGACTTTTACATAGGTGCAGCCCTGGGTTACGACCAGGTAAATGGTACAGATGCCGACTCAATTGCTATTGTTCGTAAGCACTTTAACAGCATTACCCCCGAGAATGTATTGAAATGGGTAAAGGTACATCCGGAGCCGGACAGGTATGATTTTGAAGCAGGAGACAGGTTTGTGGAATTCGGTGAAAAGAATAATATGTTCATTGTCGGACATACTCTCGTCTGGCATCATCAGACGCCGTTTTGGGTGTTCGAGGACGAATCCGGCAATACCGTGGACCGCGAGACTTTGCTTGAGAGAATGCGGGAGCACATTTTCACGGTTGTCGGTCGCTATAAGGGACGGATTCACGGCTGGGACGTTGTTAACGAAGCTGTCAGCGCAGATGGAAAATTGCGGAGAACGAAATGGCTGGATATTATCGGAGAAGACTATATTCAAAAGGCATTCGAATATGCCCGTGAAGCCGACCCTAATGCCGAACTCTATTACAACGACTATAATATGTACGAGAGAGGCCAGGTCAGTGGTGTGATTCGGCTTGCAAAAGACCTCCAGGAAAAAGGTATTCGTGTTGACGGGATTGGAATTCAGGGCCACTGGAGTCTCGATTCCCCTACTAATAATGAGCTTGAAATGACTGTCGAAGAGTTGTCACCGCTTGGCGTAAAATTGATGATTACGGAGTTGGAATTGACAGTTCTGCCGGATGCCTTCGGATACAGAGGCGCAGATATCTCAAAAAACTTCAAAGCCCAAAAGAGACTTAATCCCTATCCTAAAGGCCTGCCTGATTATATGCATCGAAAATTAGCCGACCGTTACGCCGAGTTATTCTCGTTATTCTATAAGCACCGGGACCTTTTCAGCCGCGTAACTTTCTGGGGTGTCCATGACGGATACTCCTGGCGTAACAAATGGCCGATTTGGGGACGCACGGATTATCCTCTTTTATTCGACCGACAATGCAGGCCAAAGCCGGCCTTTGATGCTGTTGTTAAAGCCGGCTCGGGCAAATAATAAAATCACAAGTAAAGACAGCTCCTTTGGAAAATCCCGATTAGGTATAACCGCCTTGTAAGAAAGGAAATCGGAATGAAGTTTTCAATATTACTTGTCTTATCTCTACTGTCCGGATTTAGTTGTTCGCAAGAACAGCCTGAAACTTTTCAGAATCCGGTTATTTCCGGTTTTTACCCGGACCCCAGCATCTGTCGAGCAGGTGAAGACTATTATATGGTACACAGTACCTTCGAGTATTTTCCGGGCGTTCCCGTCTCTCACAGCAAAGATCTTGTGCATTGGCGGCTCATCGGATACTGCCTTACACGTGAAAGCCAGCTTCCTCTTAAAAAAATGAGGGCTTCCGGCGGGATTTATGCCCCGACAATTCGCTATCATAAAGGCACGTTCTATATGATAACAACCAACGTGGACGGCGGCGGAAATTTTTATGTTACCGCCACCAACCCGGCAGGTCCGTGGTCCGAGCCGGTCTGGCTGGACCGTACCGGTATGGACCCATCGCTGTTCTTTGATGAGGATGGTACAGTTTATTACACCCGGCATGAAGGTCAGAGCGATGGCTTCATTGCTCAGAGAACACTGAATCTCAAAACGGGTAAACTCGAAGGTCCTTTGAAAAAAATATGGGGCGGCACCGGCGGCATCTGGGCGGAGGGTCCACATCTTTATAAGATAAAGGACAAATATTTTCTGATGATTTCCGAGGGTGGTACAAGTTATGGCCATAAAGTTACAATCGCCCGCAGCGATTCTCCCTGGGGGCCGTTCGAATCCAATCCGAACAATCCTATTCTGACCCACACTAACAGGCACAGACATCCCATCCGGGCACTCGGTCATGCGGATATAGTAGAAACGCCTGACGGCTGGTGGATGATATGTTTGGGAATCAGACCTCAGGGTGGCCGTTTCCACCACATTGGCCGAGAGACTTTTCTGGCGCCGGTCAGCTGGAGCGAAGACGGCTGGCCTGTAGTCAATGGAAATGGTACGATAGAGATGACACTGCCGGCGCCGAATTTGCCTCAACACTGCTGGGAAGAAGCCCCGGCAAAAGATGATTTCAATGATGCTAAGCCGGCCCTTGTATGGAACTTTCTAAGGAATCCGAATCAAGAAGATTTTTCGCTTACAGAACGGCCTGGTTATTTGCGTCTTAACGGCTCAGCCGTGACGCTTAACGACCAGGATTCACCGGCCTTCATTGCACGTCGCCAAACTGATTTCAACTGTGTAGCTTCCACCCTGCTTGAATTCGACCCCAAAAGTGAAAATGAGGAAGCCGGTCTTGTGGCCCGACAAAATGATAAATTCCATTATGAAATCGGCGTAACTCTGCGACAGAAAAAACGCCAGGTCTTCTTGCGGAAAGTACTCAAAGGCAAGGCAGTGGAACCCATTAAATACGTAGATATTAAATCCGGCCCTGTCATACTGTCAGTCAAGGCGTCTCCATTGTCTTATGAGTTTTCCTGCACGTCCTCAACAGGGGCTCAGGAGTCATTAGGCACGGCTTTGACGAAGGATTTGTCCGTTGAGGCGATAGGTTTCGAGGATGGGATGTGTTTTACCGGCGTATGCTTCGGTATGTATGCAACCGGTAACGGTAAGAAATGCACAACACCGGCTGATTTTGACTGGTTTGAGTACTTGCCCATCGAAGAGAGTCTTTGATAACAAAAAAACAAAAGGATACTAATCATGAAGTCAAATGTAAAAGTACTCGGTTCGACATTATGCTGTTTTGTATTGTTGATTTGCCAGACAGCTGTTTGCGAGGTCAGGCTTCCTCTGCTGGTAAGCGATGGAATGGTGCTGCAAAGAGGAGACAGTACGAAAGTTTGGGGCTGGGCCGAAGCAGGTGAAAAGGTAACAGTAAACTTTAACGGTGAAACGTACAATTCCACGGCCGATACGAACGGCAAATGGACGGTAATGCTCTGTGAATTGAAAGCGGGCGGCCCATACACTATGGAAATTAAAGCCGATAATCATATAACTCTGAAAGATGTTATGATAGGTGACGTATGGATATGTTCGGGCCAATCGAATATGGTCCTGCCTATGGACAGGGTAAAATACCGCTATACAGAAGAAATCGCTCAATCTGAAAATCCGGCTATAAGGCAGTTTACTGTCCCGCTCAGATATGATTTTCAACAGCCGCAGGAAGACTTGAAGTCAGGTCGATGGGTATCTGCAAATCCTCGAAGTGTTCTTCGTTTTGCGGCTACAGGCTATTTTTTTGCAAAAGAACTACATGGAAAATACCATGTCCCAATAGGTTTAGTCAATGCAAGTATAGGCGGCTCACCCGCCCAGGCCTGGCTGAGCGAGGATGCCTTAAAGGCGTTTCGGCGTTACCTGAAAACAGCGGAAAAATTCAAGGACAGCGACTACATCAAAAAAATCGTCGACGAAGACAAAGCTGCCAACGATGCATGGTATCGTTCCTTACAGCAAAAGGATAAAGGTTTGGAAAAAGGGCAAAAGCCGTGGTTCCATAAAGATTATGATGCCTCAGAATGGGCGACTATGAATGTGCCCGGATACTGGGCGGACGAACAGTTAGGACTTGTGAACGGCGTTGTCTGGTTCAGAAAAGAGATTAATGTCCCGGCTTCTACGACGGGTAAGCCCGCAAAGCTCTGGCTGGGCAGGATTGTGGATGCCGATAAAACTTATGTTAATGGTAAAACCGTGGGCTCAGTCTCGTACCAGTACCCCCCAAGAATATATGATATTCCTTCAAACCTGCTAAAAGAGGGACGCAATATTATTGTAATCAGGGTTATTAATAACTCAGGCAGAGGCGGCTTTGTTCCGGACAAGCCATACTACCTCTCAGTAGCAGGACAGACAATCGACTTAAAGGGCCAATGGCAATACAAATTAGGCGCAACTATGAATCCATTGCCGGGTAAAACTTTTATTGAGTG
>CAYWUO010000089.1:0-8720 GCA_964461285.1 uncultured Pirellulales bacterium | reverse complement strand
AGAATTTGTAGTTTTCGAGAATGTATGTGAAATGAGAAATACGATTATTGAAGACGATGATGGACAATATCGTTTAATTCCCGATATTATCATGAGAAAACTGGGGAAGGAATATGATGGAGGTTCATATGATGTGGAAATGGCTGATTATGGTATCCCGCAGCGCAGAAAACGGTTGATTACCGTTTTTACGAGAAATGAACTTGCAATAAAATATTACTATAAAGGTGTTGAATTTATTCCTGAAACAACTCATTCAAATAATCCAAACTTGGATAAGTTGCCTTGGATATCCATTGGCGAGGCCTTAAAAGGGTTTCCGCCCCTTGACGCAACATCTTTTAAAACGGCAAACTGTGAATCAATACCGTTCCATCGGGTTTCTGTTTTGGATCCTAAAAAGTATGAGTGGATCAGGCACACAGCAATAAACTCTTCGGCCTTTAATAATCAGTGTATTAATCCAGAGTGTGGTTTCCAAGGAAATTCAGCTCATGGTGCAAAACGTAACGGGGCAGGGATCAACCAAGCCAAAAAAGATACGCCTTTGTATTGTCAAAAATGTGGGGCGTTGTTGCCAAGACCTCATGTCAAAATGAAAGATGGCACATTAAGAATTATGTCGGGATACACAAGCGCGTATAAGAGAATGGATCCAGATTTGCCATGCCCCACTTTAACACGGAATATGAGCTTCCCTTGCTCAGATCATAAAGTACATTTTTCCGAGAACAGAGTTTTGTCTTTGGCAGAAGCTTTTTGCCTACATACTTTAAGCGATTTTGATTATAAGTGGGGTCCTATTTGTGACGGCAAAGGTCGGGTTAGGGATTTTGCAGTAGATACGACTATCCGGGAATCTATTGGGGAGAGCGTCCCACCGAGATTCCTTGAGATGCTTGGTAATCATCTCGTGAAGTTGTCGAAAGAGGATAGCCAGTTTTATTGCGGAGGTAGGCAGCTTCAACTTCTTAATTTATCATTGGTCTAGTTTGATATTAAATATTTTGCATATGGGGTCATGCAACTTCTTTGGCTCCGGAAGGACCAACCATCCAGCGCCCATCTTTTTTACGCCCTCTTTTTTGTCGCGACCACCACGGCGCATAATTGAAACGCTTGTCGTTCGGCTGGCACCTTTTGGGGTTACTGTTGGTGCCCAGTCTTTATTATCTTTGCCTATTGATATGCCTAAATCATTTCGAAAAAATGCCGCCAATATCATTGGTATTCCATCAATAAAATCCCATAAAACACCGAGAAGCGTTTTTGTCTGTTGGTGATGAGCTTTCCATTCGGCACTTATCATAATGGGAAGTCTTGATTCTCCAATCAAAGGTTTTGGTTGTGTTCTCGCACAAGGGGTATTCCCGCATGTTGATTTTACTTCGATTCCGCCAAACGGATAGGGACTCCAAAATTCTTTATTGGGTAAAGGTTGCCCATTTGATTGCAAGTTTTTTTTAATGTATTCTTTTCCTTTAGGTGTAAGTGCGCATAAATCGGGGTAACCGTCTTGGTTGGGGTTTTTAACTAATTTATCGTGGTATGCTTTACCTACTTCATGGCCGAAAAGTTCACCAACAAAGCTACTTAAGTTTCTCATTCCGAGTGTTTCAAAAATATTAACATCATATAAAAAAGTCAGATTGTGTATTAGATCAATTACATCATTTGTTGATATGATGCATTTCTTAATTGTTTCCGCATCGATATGCCATGACACAGACGATTCGGTTGTATAACATAATGCTTCTTGTAGACGAGCAGATATACGGTAGTTAATGGTGGTGCGATGGGTCAGATTTTTGTTTGCAAGGAGGGTGGCTCGCGCCAAAATTTGGGCCAAATCAAGGTGTTGTTCTTGTATTATTTGGGTAAGAACTTCATATGATGGATTCTCACTTAAACGCTTATCTGTAATATAGGGCCTAATCGATTCGGCTAAGATGTATTTTAGTGTAAGTTTAGCCATTATTTTAAAAGTTTGGTAATGTCAACGTCTAATGCCTTAGCGATAATTTCAAGATTTTTGACCCCAATAATTTTTTCGCCACGTTCGATTTGGCCGATATAGGCCCTATGCAAGTTGGCAGCAAATGAAAGTTTCTCTTGCGACCAGCTTTTTTATTGCGTATTTTTCTAATGTTCATGCCGACGCGTTTTGCGATATCCATGGTGGCATTATAATGCGTCCTATTTTTGGGTCGACTACCTAAAAGTAGCATTTATATTAAGTTGTTGTGTTGTGATTTTCATGATATACTTGCGGTGTTATGGCCGATACTTTTTCGAAAAATACACGCTCGCATATAATGCGATCCGTACGATCCGTTGGCAATAAGACTACGGAAATCGCTCTGATTAGGATCTGGCGGAAATATAAGTGTAAAGGATGGCGAAGACGATACGATTTATATGGAAAACCTGATTTTGTTTTTCCTATGAAACGGGTGGCAGTTTTTGCAGATGGGTGTTTTTGGCATGGTCACGGCTGCAGAAATACAAAGCCTAGACAGAATAAGGCGTTTTGGTTAGAGAAAATTGCTCGAAATAGAGCTAGAGATAGAACCGTTACTCGTGTCTTGAGAAATCGTGGATGGAAGGTTTTTCGTATTTGGGAATGCCAAATAAGTGAGCAGAAAATACCCTTAAATTTGATAAAATTGCTTAAATAATAAATTTCTTTCGTGTCTTTTCGTGGCTAAAATTCAACACCGCAAATTCACCGTGATATATTCGGGCGGCATTGTCATAAGCACAAGCTGCCTCGATTTCATTGTCGAAATAACCAAGCCTTCTCTGCCTGCCGTTAAAAGATATACACGCTAACCATTTTTTACTTCTCTTGCACCAGCTTACACCCTTATATCTTGAAGAACATCTCTTTTTATATTTTCGTCTGTTCCGATTGTTTTCCACATACGTTGCAGGCCGAAGATTCGCCTTTCGATTGTCCAGCCCGTTATGATTTATATGGTCAACGAATAACCAATCGGGGATATCAAGAAGCTCTCCGCTCGACACATCGACATAGCTTGACTTATAGCGGGAATGGCAGAGACCATAGGCCCTGCGCATGACCTCTCGGTGCATCACGATATGGTGATATTTTCTGCCTCTGCCTGTCGCGACTCGTCGCTCGGCATAAAAGGTTCTTTTACCTTTGGCAGCGTGCCATTTGTGCTTATTCAGCCAGTGGTAATCATCGGGGTCAACGATTGCGTATTTGCCCTGCGTAAGCGGTATGCGGCGAAAGGGGTAGCCGTAACGCAAACGACGATAGAAAAGAACAAAGAAAATAATCGGCCTTGCCAGCCAATCCGGAATCGTTACTGAGAAATCGACTTTAATGACCCAACTCCTATTGTTGGTTATTGGTAACTGGTTACTGGTTATTATTTGGCGTTTTTCGCTGGAAGGCCGAAAAAGCCGGCCTTCTACTATTGGATGGGTTTGCACAAATGAGTCGAAAATTGGATAATTTTTTGATGCGGGTTTTTACGTAAGTGTTTGTAAAAAAAGGAGTAAAAATTTTTTTAATTTTTCGGATTTTTGCGCGCAACTATTTGCGTATTTGGTTGACGAATCTTTGTATCTCTATGTATAGCAGATGGTTATAGCAATATTTTTTACATTCCCTTGTTGGCACAGGACTTAAGACAGATTCTTCGCTTCCGTCTTCGTCTAAAGACTACCCGCCTTCAGCGAGGTCTCGCTAAAAAGCGGACACCGAGACAAGTCACTCAGAATGACATATAACTCTTCGCTTGCTGCATCGCATTTCCAACAGGGTTGACAGATAGGCATATTTTGGCGTAGTATGGTGTATCTATGTCTAAAAAAATCGCTATTTTGGGCTCGACAGGGTCAATCGGTAAAAATGCTCTGCGAGTAATCGATGCGCTTGGGCCGCAATACGAGGTTTTTGCGTTGAGCGCTAATAACAGTTTCGAGCTGTTGGCGGAGCAGGCAAAACAATATAGGCCGAAATTTGTCGCTATCACAAACGCCGATTTGCAAAATCAACTGCGCGAACTGCTCGGCGATTTGGACGCCGAGATTCTGGCTGGGCCGGGGAGCCTGGCAGAGATTGCGCAGCTTGAAGAGGTAGATATCCTGCTAACCGCGGTTGTCGGTGCCGCCGGTCTGCCTGCGGTCCTCTCGGCCGCTGAAGGAGGTAAGCGTTTGGCTATCGCGAATAAAGAGCCGCTTGTTATTGCGGGTAAGCTGCTTATGGAGACGGCGAGGAAGAGCGGCAGCACAATTCTACCGGTCGATAGCGAGCATTCGGCGATTTTCCAAGCGATGCAGGCAGGAAGAGCCGAGGAGGTCAGTAAAATTATTCTTACATCGTCAGGCGGGCCCTTTAGAAAGTCAGCTCCCGAAGATATTCTGAACGTAACGCTCGAGGAGGCGCTTTCGCATCCCGTCTGGGATATGGGGCAGAAAATTACCGTTGACTCGGCGACGATGATGAACAAGGCACTGGAGGTAATCGAGGCGCGGTGGCTGTTCGATGTGCCGGCTGAAAAGATAGATGTTCTGATTCACCCCGAGTCGATAGTCCATTCGCTCGTTGAATTTGTCGACGGCTCGGTAATAGCACAGCTCGGCGAGCCTGACATGTGCCTTCCCATCCAATATGCATTGACGTATCCGGAGCGCGTTGCGGGGATTGCGAAGCGGCTGCGGCTGGCAGATATAGGAACACTTACATTCGAAAAACCCAACTTCGAATTGTTCCGGGCACTGGCGTTAGGTTACGAGGTTGCGCGAACGGGCGGGACGGCAGCGGCGGTTTTCAACGCGGCTAACGAGGTGGCGGTGCAGGAGTTTATAGAGGGCAGAATCAAATTTGTCGATATAACGGAACTTATAGAACATTGTTTAAATAAACATAATGTTAAAACAAGCGTGTCGCTCGAAGAACTACTTGAGGCAGATGCCTGGGCAAGAAGAGAGGTTATAGAATGTCTAAAACAGAAGGTTCGCTGAACAAATCCGCCGGAGGTAAGGCGGGCAAGACTTTCAGTTCTATTTTCTGGATAGTTGTCGTTGCAGCAGCTGTTATTTTAATTGTCCGAAATATCGGCGTATTCGGTAATATTCTGAAGGTCGCTATCGGGTTTGGGTCAGTGGTTCTGGTTCATGAGTTCGGGCATTTTATCATTGCGAAACTGTCCGGGATAAAAGTGGAGGCATTTTCGATTTTTATGCCGCCTATTCTGCTGGGTGTGCGAAAAACGAAGAATGGATTTCGGTTTCGCTTTTTGCCGAAGCTATTTGCCAAAGAGGACACAGAGAGCACAGAGAATATAAATAAAAAATCAGAGAAACCTGAGACTAATAAAATAATTATTGCCGGCGAAAAGACGGCCGAGGATGAGGAGACTGAATATCGCATCGGCCTTATTCCCTTCGGAGGCTTCGTGAAAATGCTTGGCCAGGATGATATCGGGCCGGTTAAAACCATCGATGACCCACGCTCGTTTGCGAATAAACCAGTCACTACTCGAATGGGTGTAATAACGGCAGGAGTGGTTTTCAATGCCATCAGCGCTATTATCGTTTTTATGATAGTATTTCTTGTCGGTATAAAACTTCAGCCGCCAGTAGTCGGGATGATGCTGCCGGATTCTCCGGCTGAGCGTGCGGGTCTAAGGCCGGGTGACGAGATAATAGAGATTGCCGGTAAAAGCAAGGACCTTGACTTCAGTAATATACGCATAGCGGCGGCTCTGTCGGATGTAAACGAGCCGGTGCCGTTGAAAGTAAGGCACGAGGACGGCTCTATAGAAGATTACGCGCTCGTGGCGAAGCAGTTCGAGGGGGAGCCATTGAAGGATTTTGGTATCCTGCAGGCGGTGAGCCTGAACATTGCGAAGGTTTCCGACCCAAATAAATTACAATCAAAAACAGGACTTCTTCCCGGCGACCGCATAATAGCCATTGCGGGCAGGGACGTGCAAAACTTTTGGGAACTTGAGGAAATAGTCGTAAATTGCTTTGAGCCAGAGACTCTCCTGTTAGCAGAGCGTAACAATGAGAAAATCGAGTCAAAGGTCAGGATGGAAGTTTCCTCCATTTATAAAGAAATTGAATCCGAAGCCGACCTTAGCCACATCTATTCCATAGTACCACGCCTGCGAATAACGACTGTTTTAGACTGGCCGCTTTCTCTTAAAGAAAGATTTTTTTCCTTTCTTCGCAAATTCGGTATTATAAAAAGTGCTGCTGAAACCGAAGCCGGCTTAGCGAGCGGTGATATAATTCTTGCGGCAGGCGGCGTTGAGAACCCCACCTATAAGGAACTTCGCGATGTTACCGAGGAATTCTGGGAGAAAATGCATCAAGAAGAAAACAGCCAGGCAGAGTTACCGGTAAAAGTGCTGCGCGAAAATGACGATGGCGTTAAAGAAGCTCTTACTATTCAAGTCGTTCCCAGATGGTCAAAACAACTTGAAAAGCCCTTAATGGGCATTACTGCGCCAGTCCTCGATTTTGAGCATCCGATTGTTGCCAAAACAATAGATACCGCAGGCGGTCCGGCGAAGCTGGAAATTCCTCGCGGGGCGACTATAACCGCTGTAGATGGTGTGGGCGTATCGAACTTTTATGATATTATCAGGGAAATGCGCAAACATTCCGGTGAGCCCAGCCTCTCGGATGGGCGGGGCGAGCGTATCACGATTGACTGGCGTCTCGACGCAGAAACGGCGGGGTACGCAGCTTTGAATGTAGATGGCAGCGAAGATTCTATTACGGTTAAATCCGGTTTTGCCGAGTTTATTCCATTTGAAGATTTGAAAAGGGTCTATAAGGCCGCCGGACCCATCGAAGCGGTAGTGATGGGATACAGAAAAACCGTTATGTTTATCACCCAAACTTACATTACTATAAAACGCCTGATAGCAGGTCTGGTAAGTCCCAAGAACCTAATGGGGCCGGTCGGTATTATCACCCTGAGCTACCGAGTCGTTTCTGCCCAGCCGTTAATTTATTATGCTTACCTTCTCGGGCTGATAAGCGCCGCGATTGCCGTGTTTAACTTTTTGCCCGTGCCGCCTCTCGATGGAGGATTGATTGTGCTTTTGCTTATTGAAAAAATCAAAGGTTCGGCTCTGAGCGAGAAGACCCAGGAGGTTATAGCCTACACCGGCTGGATATTCATAGGCGGTTTTGCTCTTTACATAACGTTTAACGATATTGTCAGGATATTCAGCTAATTGCTTTGGGCGTGATTATTAGCGAGAGATAAAAGACCACTGCCGCCGATTAAAGGAAGGATTCGAAGGTGTTAGAGATTTTACAGGAGAGACTATCAGCCCAGCAGTTTCACAAAGGGATACTCGACGCCCTGAGTGAATCGGATGCGGAAGTCTATGAGCTGATAGTAAAAGAGTACGAGCGGCTGCAAAACTGCATACAGCTTATAGCGGCAGAGAATTTGTGCTCGAGAGCGGTATTGGCGGCGCTCGGCTCGGTTGTCCAGAACAAGACGGCGGAGGATTATCCCGGAGACAGATTGCACGGCGGCTGTGAGGTCGTAGATGAGGTGGAGAGACTCGCCGCTGCCAGGGCGAAGGAGGCCTTCGGTGCAAAATATGTAAACGTCCAGCCGCACTCGGGAACCAGTGCAAATCAAATTGTGATAACGGCGCTGCTGGAGCCGGAAGATAAACCCGCCAGAGACACAGCGGACAAAATATTGAGTATGGGCTTAGAGGCGGGCGGTCATTTTTCGCATGGGTCAACGTTATCGTTTACGAGTAAATTTTTTCACGTGGAAAATTATCATGTCGATAAGGAAACCTTCCTTCTGGATTACGACGCTATAAAAGAGCAGGCCGTCAAGACCAGACCAAAACTGATTATATGCGGCGCAAGCGCATATTCCAGAACGATAGATTTCCAGAAGTTCAGGGAAATAGCAGACGAAGTCGGGGCATATCTTCTGGCTGACATTTCGCATATAGCGGGACTTGTGATTGCAGGGGCACATCCGTCGCCTATAGATTGCGCGCATTTTACAACCACAAGCACGTATAAGCCGGGAGGGCCGAGAGGCGGCCTGATAATAATGGGCAAAGACTACGATATGAAAATAAGAGAAGGAACAAAGGACATAGCCCTGTGGGAACATATCGACAAGGCGACCTTCCCGGGCGCCCAGGGGACGCCTCACCTGAACAACATCGCCGCCAAAGCGGTTTTCTTCAAGGAAACACTTTCAGATGAGTACAAGGCAAGACAATTCAAAATCATAAATAATGCAAAAAAATTATCCGATAGCTTACAACAGCTGGGGTACGACGTTTTAACCGGCGGGACGGACAACCATATGATTCTGATAAATGTCAGCAATTCGCGGGACGGCTTAACGGGTATCACAGCACAAAACTGCCTCGACGAATGCGGTATAGTCGTCAATAAAAATACGCTGCCCTACGATACGAAAGACACAACAATTACAAGCGGTATCAGATTAGGCACTCACATTGTTACAAGAAACGGGATGGGCGCCGAAGAAATGGCTGCCGTATCAGCTATGATAGATGAAGTATTACAGAGGGTAAAAGTTATAAACGACAGGCAATACGAAATAGACGAATCCTTCAAAAAAGAAAGTCGAGAGAGGGCGAAGGAGCTGTGCAGCAAATTTCCCCTGCGTTAAGCGCCGAATGTGAAAGTTAATCAGCGCTTTTTATAAAAAGCCG
>CAYWUO010000088.1:0-8737 GCA_964461285.1 uncultured Pirellulales bacterium | reverse complement strand
CGTCCCGATTGAAAAAGCAGCGGATAAAACGATTGAAATTGTAAATTCACTAAAAGAAAAACTAAAAGCATAGAAAAACAATAAAAACGACCCCATCTTAAAAAAACAAGAAGTGCCAATGTGGGACCTAAAAGAGCCCAAGCCGGTAAAGTTAATAGTCGGGATTTTAGCATCCGAACACCAGTGCCTGCACGTTGCCATAGAGACCATCGAAAATAAATTCGGAAATATTGATTTTACGAGCGACGTCTGGCCATTCACCCAGACAGATTACTACAAAGACCAGACCGGCCCGCATATCCTAAGGCAGTTCGTCACCATCGAACGACTAATCGGCCCCGGAAAATTGGCTAAAATCAAACATCAAACGAACAAGCTCGAACAAAAGCTGGCCAAATCTCTGGCTGCCCCCGTTCCAAGGCCGGCAAATCTGGACCCCGGTATAATCGAGCCATCGAAGCTCGTTTTAGCCACAACAAAAAACTACTCCCATCGTATATATATCGGTAAACAAATGTATGCCGAAGTTACACTTGTTTTCGATAAAGGCGCCTGGCAGCCGCTACCTTACACCTATCCGGATTATACGCAGCAGTGTTACTTCGACTTTTTCACCAAAGTCAGAACCCGATTACTGGAGCAATTAAAATCGAAACGACAACAATATCAGCAATAATTTTACTGTTCTGCTCATTTATCCTGTCTGTAATTCTGACGGGCATCACAAAAAAACTGGCTATCCGTGCCGGCTATGTAGCCCATCCATCACAGGACAGATATCACAAAAAAACTATCCCTCTCGGCGGCGGTATTGCAATCTTCGTTACACTGATGGTCTTCATCCTCACTGCCACAATTGCGATAAAGGTCTTTCCCGTCCATCTCAACTCACTTGCCCAAACCGCTAACATAGATCTCGCAGACTTTTTAGCCAAAATAAACCAGCTCTGGTTTTTATTGCTCTGCATTTTTATACTGTTTGCTCTGGGTCTTTTAGACGACATAAAATCTCTCAGCCCGTATTCGAAACTTATCGTTCAATTCGCAGTCGCCATAACAGCCGCCGCCTTTGCAGACATTCGAGTCGAGTTTTTCATAGAAAACAAAATAATTACCACCGCCATCTCAGCCGTTTGGATTGTCCTGATTATTAACGCCTTTAACTTTCTCGACAATATGGATGGCGCCTCTGCCGGTATCGCAGTTATAGCCAGCTCTATTTTGTTCACCGCCGCAGCATTAAGCGGCCAGGTCTTCATAGGCGGGCTGGCAATTGTCTTTATAGGAACGCTGCTCGGCTTTTTGATATATAACTTCCCTCCTGCAAAAATCTTTATGGGCGATGCCGGCTCTCTTGTAACAGGTTTTTTTGTTGCAATGCTGACTTTGCGTACTACTTAT
The DNA here is from genome assembly GCA_964461285.1 of uncultured Pirellulales bacterium. Classification (GTDB taxonomy): domain Bacteria; phylum Planctomycetota; class Phycisphaerae; order Sedimentisphaerales; family Anaerobacaceae; genus CAZBWE01. Next base: position 7,336 of record CAYWUO010000088.1, on the reverse strand, counting down.
TACCACCAGGCACAATCGGGACAATGGTATGTAGTTTTTATGCCTTTTCTCGTTATGGCTGTCCCTCTGTATGACTTTATCAGCGTAACATTGCTCCGCTTAAGCCAGGGCAAAAGTCCTTTCATCGGTGACACTCAGCATTTCTCTCACCGCCTAAAAAGGCACGGACTGACAGACGCTCAAACAGTCCTGACTTTGTACTTAGCTACCCTTTGCACGGGTCTCGGTGCAACTTTTCTATACCAGGTAAGTCTCGCCGGTGTCATACTAATCTTCACACAGACAATTATGGTATTAGCCATTATCGCTATTCTCGAAAGTACTTCAAAAAATGACAAAGCCGGTAACTAATTCGAGTTTGTCCAAAAGCAAAGGCCTGCTGGTTTTGGAATACATTCTTTTAGCCGTCTGTCTTTGTGTAATTGCACTTCGCGCCACACTGACTGAAGGACCGGCAATGCAATCATCAATCCTGGGAAATCTCAGTGACAATCTTTACACTTTATCCGTATCGTCTGTTTTAATACTCTCATTCATCATTTGGCTTATATGGAGTTTTTGTAGCGGTAAATTTCTGTACCGTTTCTCAGGAATAGAATTCGGCCTGTGTTTATTTTGCATAGCTGCTGTTATTTCAGGATTTGCCGCTCCAAATAAGCGACTTGCAATAACCAGCATTATAACATTACTCGCCCCGCTTATTATGACCATTCTGCTGGTACAAATTCTCGATTCCCATTCAAAAATAAAATTATTGCTCTGCGCCATTGCTGCACTGGCCATCGTTTCTGCATATCAATCCGCCGAGCAGTTTTTCTTCAGCAACCAGATGACAATCGACCAATACGAAGAATCACCGCAGGCATTACTTGAGCCGCTCGGCATAGAGCCAAACACATTCCAGCATTTCCTCATCGAGCATCGGCTTTATTCCAGAGGCATCCGCGGCTTTTTCACAACGAGCAACTCCGCCGGCTCATTTTTGATAATGGCATCTTTTGCCGCTATCGCCCTATTTATAGAAAGATTCAAAAATCGCAAATCCGACCCTTCCAAACCACTACTGCTTTACCTCTGTGGTGCTATCGTTGCGGTCATTCTACTTAACCTTGCTTTTACAGCCAGCAAAGGCGCAATCATCGGACAACTCTTTGCCTTAGTATTGTTGTTTTCGTATCTTCGCCTCGGCAACCGGCTAAAAGCTTACAATAAAATCATATTAATTGGCTGCTTACTGTTTTTTATCGCAGGCGGCTGCGTCGTCGCCTGGTATGGTTTGACTCACGGCCGACTGCCGGGCGGCAATTCAATGCTCGTCAGGTGGCAGTATTGGCAGGGGTCGGCTAAAATGTATGCAGACCACCCACTCACCGGCGTTGGACCAGGCAACTTCGCACATTTCTACCCTCACTATAAACCCGCAGAGGCACTCGAATCTGTTGCAGACCCGCACAATTTCCTGCTCGGTATCCTGACCCAATATGGTCCGCTCGGCCTAATCGGTTTTCTGGCTATGCTCCTGATACCACTATGGAGAATAGCTCCGTCATCAATTATAGAGAAAAGCTCTCCTGCCCAGGCTCACCAGCATTGGCTGGGATTCAGAACTCTCGCCGTTATTTATTTGATTATTATTTCTGCCGCCTTGCTGCTTATCAGGCCGATGATTTTGCATTCGGAACTTGGCGAAACTTTCGAAGTGATGCTTTATATGATATTAACTTTATACATTGCCCCTGTAGCTGCATTTTTCATCGGCTTTTGGCTTCTGACTTCAATTGGGAAAAAACAAACACGCAATACGCCATACACAATACGCAATACGAGTATTATCACCGCCGCCCTTTTTTGCGCGGTCCTGGGCGTAACGCTGCATAATCTAATAGACTTCGCAATCTTCGAACCGCCTGTTTTAACCATATTCTGCGCGGTAATAGCCGCCTTAATTGCAACACAAATGAATCAAAAACATCAACCGCTTATTACCTTAAAAGCAGCTCCTTTTGTAAAAGTGATTGTACTGATATTTGCAGCGGCAATATCCTGGGTATATCTGAAATACTGCCTTACGCCGGTAGCAGCAAGTACCACGAAAATCCAGCAGGCCCATAGTGATATATCGAACGGATTCTTCGAGCAGGCTTGTAACCTTCTGGCTGACGCCGCTGATGATGACAAACTAAGCCCAACAGCACTTTATCTGAATGGCCGGCTTTATCTGCAACATTATGATAACACGGGACAAAACAACCTGCTCAAAAAAGCTGAACAATGTTTCATTGAAGCAATCGCTCGTGACAGCGCAGACTTTAAAAGCTACGAGAAACTAAGCACAGTCTATGACCTGCTTGGCCAGACCAAAGAAGCTTTCGACTGGGAGCTTCTGGCGGCAGAACGTTATCCCGGCTCAGCAGAAATTCAGTTCAACCTCGCCCAAATCGCCGAGAAACTGAACAAAACCGATGCCGCTATCGCGCATTATAAAAATGCAATCGGTATCGAAGACGGTTTCCGCAGGCAATTCGAAATAATGTATCCGGGCAGGGAAATTGTCAGCAGATTAGGTGAAGATAGATACAACAACGCAAAACAGCGTGTAGAACTTCTCACCAATGAATCAACTCCATAACCAAATATAACACATAGATATGCTTCACGACAGTTGAGCTATTATCTCGTCAGGTATGTCAAAATTTGCGGATGTATTCTGAATGTCGTCGTGGTCCTCGAAGGCCTCCATCAGGGAAATAATCTTCCTGGCGATTTGCTCATCGTTGACGGGCACCGTGTTCTGCGGCATCATTGAAATTTCGGCTAACTCGGTTGGTATCTCTTTTTCCTGCAGAGTCTTTTTCAATTCTTCGTAAGCAGCAGGGTCGCAGGTCAATTCGTAAACCGGCCCCGTATTTTGCATATCGTCTGCGCCTGCTGACAGGGCAATTTCCAGAAGCTCATCTTCACCGATGTTATCCGTGCTCACAGTAATAAGCCCCTTCTTGCTGAACATCCAGCCGACACAACCGCTTGCCCCTAACGAGCCGCCGTGCTTTTCAAAGATTCTTTTAATTTCCGGCGTAGTCCGGTTACGATTATCCGTCAACACCTCGACCATTATAGCCACACCGCTCGGCCCATATCCCTCATAGAGCACCTCTTCAAAACTAACTCCCTCTAATTCGCCGGTTCCTTTCTTTATAGCCTTTTCAATCGTATCCTTCGGCATATTGGCCGCCTTGGCCTTGTCGATTGCATACCGCAAAGACAGATTCGCTGAAGGGTCTCCGCCGCCGCTCTTGGCTGCTACGATTATCATTCGAGCTACCTTGCTCCACATTTTGCCGCGCTTCGCGTCGGCTGCCGCCTTTTTATATTTTATACCCGCCCAGTGTGAATGACCTGACATATATGCTCCTGTATATTAAAGCATTCCTAATACACAATAATTTAGCAATATTATACTTAATTTTCCATCCCACACATAACCATTTTCCCCTAAAAACTTTATTTTTGCAATTTCACAGTAGATTCTATCAGTGTTATAGGACATAGCAATCAGCTCCTGCATTGCCGGACATCCTCTACCATAGGCGTTTTGATTTTTTTACGTGTTTTTTATAATTTAATTAGCTAACAGAAGTATTTTAGTCCGAGATGTTTGTTTTCTTCGAGAAATCAAATTGGGGGATGCTATGAGCAGAAGACAAACCAAAAAGGAAATAAGACAACTAAAAGAGCAAATGCAAGCTACCAACAGAGCAAGTGATTTTCGCCTTCTTGAGTTTACCCTTGTTATGGTAATCCTTGCGGTAATTGCTGCTATCGTATATGGCCGAATCCAGCTGTAGTAGCTTAACCTGCCCTTTCTCTATTGACAGAAATTTTTAAAAATCAGAATAATCATTAAAACCCTGCCTGCATAAATTTATAGCGGCAGGCTCACCGAAAATGCATCCACAGTAATACGTCATATAGATTTAAGCTAAAATACGGCTTTGACATAAAATTCGCCCGAGTGTCTCAATTTTTTCTAAAAAAGCATATATTTTTCCTTGACGGCTCATCTACAACATCTTACCATAACGTTATAATATAGTGTTGACGAACAAAATTGCGTTTTGTCCCGTATTTTCTTTTGTCTTTACTAACTTTGAATTGGGACGCGTAAATAGGCAAAAGGATTGTAAGTCCTTTTACCAATGGCAGTTAAGTCGCAAAGATGCTTTAAGCGCCTATTGCAGATAAGAAACTAAAAAAGTAACTTTTCACCTTGAAGCGGCGCTGTGAAGTGAATTTAGCGTGAAACGGAATCTGTTGAACAAAAGCATTTGTTTACCAATTATAAGAGAGGATTGGTATTGAGCATAAAATCAGCTAATTTCGTTAGAAAAACAAACATATTAAGGCCAAAATGCCCCAGTTACAGGCGGTTTTGGCCACGGAATGCTGATAACGCCTTACCAAAACGGATGACGTAATTCACAGCCATTTAGATACAACTATTTCGTATCTTTGGCACTTTCCTGCCGGAAAATCCCATAGTTTGTCTTCATTGAGCGATTGTGTACTAACACTATGGTAAGCACTAAGGAAAGGTAGGAATTATGAACGCCGTACTAATGCAAATTCAGCTTCCGGATATCCTCGCCACAATTGTTGCCTTTATTCTGGGAATTTGTCTTACTGCCGTTATCCAACAGATAATTTCAAGAACAAAAGCAAAAACTTTTGAGCGGGACCTGCAGCGACAAATCGAAGGGGCCAAAAGGGAAGCGGAAAACATAATCAAGTCCGCACAGATTGAAGCTGCTGCCGAAACTATCAAGAAAAAGGAGAAATTTACTAACGAGGTCAATCAAATTCGTGCAACGCTGCACGAAACCGAAATGAGATTAACCAAACGAGAGGACACCATTGACCGTCAGGTCGAAACGCTCCAACAGAGAGAAAAGGGACTAAAACAGCAGGAACAGGAACTCGATAGAAAATTGCACAATGTTGACCTCAAGGAAAAACAGCTCTCTGCTTTGATGGTACAACAGAAAAATCAATTGCTCAAAATCACAGCAATGGACCTTGAAGAGGCCAAGCAATTGCTCTTAAAACGCCTTGAAGATGAATGTGAGCACGAGATGTCGATTCTAATCCAGCGCAAGGCCGAAGAAGCTACCGAAACAGCCAACGAAAAAAGCCGCGAAGTAATCAGCACCGCCATTCAACGCTATGCTGCTGAGCAAACCTGCGAAGTAGCCATCTCTACCGTAGAGATACCAAGTGACGATATGAAAGGCCGAGTTATCGGCAGAGAAGGCCGCAACATCCGTGCATTTGAAAAAGCTACAGGAGTAGACGTTATCGTCGATGACACTCCCGGAATGATTGTTGTAAGCGGATTTAATCCCGTCAGGCGTGAGGTAGCTCGGCTCTCTATGGAACGCCTTATCCAGGATGGACGAATACATCCATCTCGAATCGAGGAGCTTGTCACCCAGACCAAAAAAGATGTCAACCAAAAGCTCCTGCAAATCGGTAAAGATGCTGCTGTCGAAACCAACATTAGAGGATTAAGCAATAAGATACTCAGTATGCTCGGTGCATTAAGCTATAGAACAAGTTACGGCCAAAATGTACTTCGCCACAGCATTGAAGTTGCTTTTCTGGCACAGGTTATGGCCGATGAGCTTGGGCTGGATGGCTCCATAGCAAGGCGAGCAGGACTGCTGCACGATATCGGCAAGGCCATTGACCACGATGTCGAAGGCAATCACCCGACTATAGGAGCAAATTATCTCAAACGCTTCAACGAATCACCCATTGTTCTAAATGCCGTAGCAGGACATCACGGTGATATACAAGCAGATAATCCTTATACACCACTGGTAGCTTCTGCCGATGCAATTAGCGCCTCGCGACCCGGTGCACGAAGAGAGACGCTCGAAAGGTATATCAAACGGCTGGAAAAACTCGAGGAAATCGCCAACAGCTTCAAGGGAGTTGAAAACGCATACGCAATACAGGCAGGAAGAGAAATCCGTGTCATCGTCGATGCAGATAAAGTTGAGGACGAGTCAGCTATGAAGATTGCGCGGGACATTGCAAAAAAGATAGAAGATGAGATGACCTATCCCGGCGAAATCCAGGTAACACTGCTGCGTGAGGTCCGCTGCATCGAATACGCAAAGTAGCAAACATACGACATACGAATTATGAAATTAAACGTTCTTTGTATTGGCGACATAGTGGGTCGGCCCGGCAGACGGATTGTTGCCGAGAAGCTAAAGTCATTGGTTGAAGATTTGGACATCGATTGTGTAATAGCCAATGCCGAAAATGCAGCCGGCGGCTCCGGCATTACGCCCCAAATCTACACCAAATTGCTGCGATACGGCGTAAATCTGATTACATTAGGAGACCATACTTACCGCAAAAAGGGTATAATTGAGACGCTGGAAAAAAGCGACAATATCGCCCGGCCTGCAAATTTTTCCGAACAAGCTGCCGGCAGAGGCGTTGCACTTTATAAAACCGGAAAAGGACCAACCGTTGGAGTAGTCGCTTTAATAGGCCGTCTTTTTATGAAGCCGGCTGACTGCCCTTATAATGCTATTGATAAAATCCTGCCGCAGCTTCAGCAGAAAGCAGATATCATAATCGTTGACTTCCATGCCGAAGCCACAAGTGAAAAGATTGCAATGGGCTATCATCTTGACGGCAGAGCCAGCTTGTGTTTCGGCACTCATACCCACGTTGTAACCGCTGATGAAAGAATCCTGCCCAAAGGTACAGCATATATCACCGATATCGGTATGACAGGCGCTTATGATTCGGTGCTCGGCCGAGGAGTCGAGAATGTCTTAAAGTCGTTTAGAACACAAATGCCATTCCCATTTGAGGTTGCAACCGGCAATGTGAAAATGGGTACTATCCTGGTCACCATCGACAGTAATACAAAAAAGGCCGAGAATATCAAACGAATCCAGGTTGAAGCCGAGACCGAAGAACCAAAAAGTTACGATAGTGACGACGGTAGGCCGGAATACCTCAATAACAATTTCTGATTTTGTATTTTTCCCATTCGCTCAAGAACAAGCGTGTGTGCCGTATTCCAGCCCAGATACTCACTCGCTGTTAGCCGCTAATAAATCCACAAGGCCGTAAACGATAAATAAGAATACTACCACAAATACTGCGTAGAATTGCCAGTCGCCTCTCACAACTCCAACGGTTCGAGGGATTTCCTCCATAAAGGCCTGTCCCTCCGCTGTCAAACTTACAGCAATGCTTTTTAAAAACGCTGTAACAGTCCCTGAAAAAATTGTCATCAGAACAAGCACAGCAG
>CAYWUO010000087.1:0-8751 GCA_964461285.1 uncultured Pirellulales bacterium | reverse complement strand
CCCGATATGGCATCATTATAACACCGAATGAGAACTGGGGCGTCAAGCTCCTTCGAGGAGAGGCATTCCGCGCTCCTGTCACGTTGGAAACAGACCTTTTTGACCCCCCGATTCTCACCGGCAACAAGGACCTGCAACCTGAGACAATAACCACCTACGATGCGCAGCTTTTCTATCGCGACAAAAAGACCTATGCTGCTCTGACCTATTTCGACAGCGCTATCGAAGACCTTATAATTTACGATTATAGTGTTGTCCCTACGACATATATGAATGGCGGCAAGCAGAAATTCAAAGGAATCGAGTTCGAGGCAAAGCGCTCCCTTTCAGCTCACTGGCATATCCTCGGTTCATACATGCACCAGGAGAATCGGGGCGATGTGGGTCTCAATCCCTCCGTTGTACCGGAAAATATGTTGAAAGTCGGCACTGCTTATACCTGGGACTGGGGCTCGTTGGGTGCGTTCTGCACCCACTTTGGCGAGCCGCCACATATTGCTTCTCCGCTTGTCGTCAATCCGGAGCCTAAAGCAGTGAGTCTCATCTCTATGAACCTTCAAATTGACATATCAAAGTGGCTTGGCCTGAAAAAGGGTCAGTCTATGTTTAACTTTAAGGTTGAAAACCTTCTTGATGATGAAGTCTACGTGCCGACATTTGCTTACACCGGTTCACCAAACTCTTTTCCATATAACGCCGGCAGAACATTCTACTTTGGTTTCAAGGCGAGCTTCTGAGTGTTACGTAATTAATCCCGCAGCAGCTAATCGGAAATTTTTAATACAATTTTACCACGGGACAAATCATTGGTTTAATTTCACGAAATTGGCTTATTTAACGCAAATATTTGACTTTTTTAAGTAAACAAGCGTGGCGAAATCACCGATTTCATATTGGATATAAACAGAACCAGAATTGGGGGGTTTTGTAACATTAAGAAGATACTGAATAATTACGCTACTACGCCCGTAAAAAGCTTGGCTAAAAGGCTCCAGCCGATTATAGGGGATGCTTCAGCTAACGCCGATGACATTATGCAATCGGAGGTGCTAACCCTTACTGATATGCTTAGGAACGTCACTGCAGTCCGGCTGCAGCAGAGGTTTGTAAGCAGCCATGTTATAAAATTTTGTGGTTTTACGGCCTTATTCTTTACCTCATTCGTACGAAAGACCCTGACTCATTTTATAAACAAACTCGCTTTTTCTACCTTATATCCCGGCAGAAAGTTCCAATTTGGATTGGAACTACACTTCTGAGTGCCGTGAAAAGTCTTTCCGCCTTTGTCATGTTTCGCCCTCGTGTTTTCTCACGAAAACCGCAGCGGGGGCGGAACATCTGCACTTCGCAATAAAAAGGCCTTACGGAAAACACGCAAGGCCTGCTAAACGCAAACAAATAATCATTTATCACTAATCACTTATGATTTAATTAGTCCCAATTGAACGAACCTGCACCAGTCAATTCATTGACTCGGTTTGTGACATTTTCTTTCTTTGTCTTCTCGTCACGCCACTCGTCTATCTCCGCCTTGCTTTGCTCAAGCTCTTTCTGCAGCTGTTCAATCCTTTTGAGCAGCCGCTCGTATTCGATTTGCTTTCGTCTGATAATCAGGTCAAACCTTCTGCCGACTACTTCTTCCAGCTGCTCGGTCAGGTCTTTCCTTTCTTTATCGTTGTTTGTGCTTTTGATTTTTCGAAGGAGCCCGTCGCGTCTCTTTTTGAGCTCCAAATCTTCTTTAAGAACTTCAGCCAATTCCGGATTTTTCTTCTCTTCCTCGAAGATGGGCCAGTATTTTCTGTTGATAAGTTCGGATTTTCCCCAGTACAATTTTGCATCTTTTTCTTTAAGGCCTGACAATTCTTTGGCTTCTTTGTTGTAATTTTTTTCAAGCCACTGCAGAAACTCATCCCTTCTTTGATTTCTCCACCGCTCTATACGCTGCCTTACTATCCTGCCGAACTGCTCACCGCCGTGCCTTCTAATCTCAAATTGGAACCTCTCCAGGTCTTCTTTGCGCAGCTTCTGGAGCTCTTCTGCCTTTGCGGGGTCAATTTCATTTAAGCTTTTCAAAATCTGGTCGATTTCCTCATCGGTCAGCTCGAATTTTCTCCCCTGTCTTCCCGGTCCATGTCTCGGCCCCCTTGGTTCTCTTGGACTTCCTGGAGTTCTTAGCTTTCTGGGTCCTTGCTCAATCCAGATGTTTGGTTCATCTTTCAGCGGTTTCTGCTGGGCGGAGCAGGGCAGGGTAGATAATGTTACTATTGCTATTACCAAAAGTAACAAGAATGCGCGGCTGGTCTCCATTTTTTAACCTTTCCAAAAATCATTTTCGATTTCTGCCAGTTCCATCTCTAATTCCGTTACGGCTCTCTGGCTGTTACCGTTGCTTTCGCCGGTTTGTAAAGCCAGCACTTCAACTTCAACCTGCTCAATTTCAGCAGTGAAAATCGCCAAATCGGCATCATCGGCGGCAATATCATCACTTTCCCAGATCGATGTAGGTATTAAAGATGCAGCATAAATTTTTCCGTTATGCTCACCTTTTTCAATGAATTGTATTCCTATCCCTGTCAGAATGGCAATTACTGCCGCCGCCACTGCCAGCTTATAGATTATTTTTCGATAGCTGGAGACATTTGTTTGTCTTTGCAGCAGACTCATAGCAATTTCGGATTTTATGCCGGCTATAAGTTCATCGCTCGGCTGGGGCGCAGGATTATCGCGCAGGATTTGTTCACCCTTGCGAATATCGTCGACGGCTTTTTGTGCCTCTTGGGCCCCGACGAATTTCCCGAACAGTACCTCCAGATTTTCCTCTTTTCGCCTTTTCATATTTTCTTTCCTGTTTTTCTGATTTTCTGAATTACTCCATCATCTCTCTCAGTTTCTTTAGTCCTCGATGCATCCTGGCCAATGTCGTACCTATCGGTTCGGCTCGCATCGCTGCTATTTCCTTAAAGCTCAGCTGCGAATAAAATCGCAATGCTATCAATTCTCTTGTATCTTCATCTAACTTCTTAAGCTGGATATCTAATTTATCTAATTGCTCACCGTCGGACTTTTTCTCCTCTGTTGGCCCTGATTCGAGCTGCTCTTTCCTGGCCAGAATCAGCTTTTTCCTTCTCTGTTTACCTCTCAGGTAGTCATGAAAGAGATTAGTAGCTATCCTGAACAGCCAGCTTTCGAATGAGCCGCCCTTATATGACCCGATTTTCTCTACCAATTTGACAAATAGCTCGCTCAGCAAATCGTCGCTTATGCCGCCGTTGCCGGTTAATCGATAGAAGTATCCGTAGCAGCGACTTGCATAAATATCCACAATTTGCGAAAAGCACTCGCCATCACCCTCCTTACAGCCGGTTATTATCTGTGCTAATCTGTCACTTTTGGCCATTTTAAGCGTTTTTCACATACATAAAGACGGCTTCTGGATTTGATTTATTGCATAAATCCCCGAAAATTCCCGTATTTAGCCCCACATTTTATAATCAGGGGATTACTTCAACTGTAGTTACAGAACCGGCCGTATCAGCTATATGGTGTCGCTGTTCTCCTCTTCTTCGTTGTCCTCTTCGACCTTCCAGCGTTCTGTTTCGTCCATTTCCTCCAGCTCTTTCTTCATATATTTCATAAGTTTATTCTGGACTGGAGCCAGTTTATCATACCAGTGGAGCATGCTTTGGTAGCTGGCCAGAAGCATATCCAGGCGGATTAGCTGCCATTTTGCTATACACTCCGGCTCTTTGATATTAGAAAACGGGTCGCATTTGAAGGTTCTTTTACCGTCCGGCCCGAACTCGCATAACTCGCAATCTTTACACTGTATCATCTTCGCACCTCAGTATTAATATTTCCTTATTTGGCAAATCTTGCCAAACGGATGAAGCAAACTATTGACTATTCACGAAATACTTTGTATTTTTACTTTTTGTTCTTTTATAGTATTATACAATCTAAAGGCCGAAAAGTGTTTTATAATAAATTTCTTTGGCTGGTTTTAGGAGAGATAGATGGCAAAATCAAGGCGTAGGCGTAAAGTGGGCAGTAAAAAGCGACGTGCCCGCTGGAAAATAAGGCATAAAAAGAGCGGGTAGTAGTTATATATTGTGAATAGTGAGTAATGCGTAAATTATACGCGATACGATAACTGCTTTCGCAGGTATAATCATACGCAATATGATAAATGAAGCATTTCAAATTAACCTTCAAACCTGATGACAGGCAAATCTCGATTCACGCGGGGGCTACGCTTCTTGAGGCAGCGGGGCAGGCAGGGATAATCTTAAATACCGTCTGCGGCGGAAAAGGCACCTGTAAAAAATGCAGGGTGGTTCTCGAACCGGATGGCCGAGAAGTCCTGGCCTGTCAGTATCATATTGATAGCGACTTAACTGTAACAATTCCCACAAGTTCCAGATTTTTCGAACAGAAAATCCTGACTGAGGGAGTCGAGGCCAAATCGAGATTTGAGCCGGGCATATATACAAAATATCTCAAGGACGCAGAAGCCGACAGGATATTCGGTGTGGCGGTCGATATCGGCACAACGACCGTCGTCGCCAAACTAATCGATATGAAAGATGGAAAGTGTCCGGCAACGCAAGCCACCCTAAATCCGCAGACAAAATATGGCGATGATGTTATCTCAAGAATCGCTTACGCGCAAACAGATGAAAAACTAACAGAGCTGCAAAAGGCAATAATCGACTGTATAAATGATTTAATCGAGAAGCTCTGCGAGCAGGCCTCTATAGACGAGAAGCAAATATACGAAATGTGTGCTGTCGGTAATACGACAATGGGGCATATCTTTTTGGGCTTTCCGATAAAGCAGCTTGGCCAGGCACCATATGAGGCGTACAGTATCGATGCTCAGGATATATCGCCGAAACGGCTTTATTTGCTGATGAATCCTGCGGGCAATATTCATACTGCTGAGAATATAGCCGGCTTTGTCGGCTCGGATACTACAGCCGTAGCGCTTGCTACCGATATGGATTCAGCCGAGAGAACATCACTTGTAATCGATATCGGCACAAACGGTGAGCTTGTGCTCGGCGCAAATGACAAGCTCTATGCCGCAAGCTGTGCTGCGGGGCCGGCTTTCGAGGGGGCAAGGATAGCCTGCGGCAGCAGGGCGGTTGATGGTGCGATTGAGGCGGTTATTGTAAATGATGAGGATATCGATTTGGATGTGATTGGAAATTGTCCGCCGCGTTCGATATGCGGAAGCGGCCTGATTGATGCAGTGGCGGTAATATTAGATTTGGGGATTATCGATAAAACCGGCAGATTCGCCGAGGCCGAAAAGCTAAAAAATAAATTGCCATCAGCCATTCTCAAAAGAATAATCCAGAATGACGGTCAGCAGGCCTTTATCCTTGCTGAAACAGAGGGCGAAAAAATCGTTCTTACTCAGAAAGATATTCGAGAGGTCCAATTGGCCAAAGCCGCTATCCGGGCAGGGATAAAACTTTTGCAGAAAAAAGCTAATCTGAATGATAGCGATATAGAACAGGTTCTCCTTGCCGGCGCCTTCGGCAATTACATTCGGCCGGAAAGTGCACTGAAAATAGGATTATTACCGAGTGTTGCTGTTGAGCGGATTCGCTTTGTCGGCAATGCTGCAGCAGCCGGTGCACAGATGCTGCTTCTTAGCAGTCAGGCAAGAGAAAAAGCCCACCAATTAGCCCGCAAAATCGAGTACATCGAAATCGCTTATGGCGAAGACTTCCAGACCATTTTTACTGACTCAATGACTTTTTGAAACTCAAAGCGGAAAGTAGAGAAGCATATGAGTCTAATGGGAAAAAAAGCGAGAAGAAAACCGGAAAAGATGACGGATTTGCACTTCAAATTGATGAATATCATCTTCCGCATCATTGATTTTGTATATCCATACATAGATAAACGCGTCAAAAAATTCGGAATAAAGCCGGGTATGACCGTCGTGGATTATGGGTGTGGGCCGGGCAGATATACTATTAGATTCGCCAGGTTAGCAGGCCAACAGGGCAAGGTCTTTGCCGTTGATATTCACGAGCTGGCTGTCGAGATGGTGACAAAAAAAATTGAAAAATACGGACTAAAAAACGTCGTTCCCATATTGGCTAAAGGATATGACAGCACCTTAGCCGACCGGACAGCAGACGTTGTTTGTGCTGTTGACATGTTCTTTATGATTAAAAGTCCCACCGAATTTTTAGCGGAGCTCAGAAGAATAACCAAAATCGATGGTTTTTTGGTAATTGATGACGGCCATCAGAGCCGCGTAATAACTAAGAGTAATATCCTCGAATCCGGTTATTGGGATATAATTGAGGAGACCCGTGACCACTTAAAATGCAGACCCAGGCATAGCTAAATAGACCTGTATGGAGAAAATCCACAAAAATTTCTTGACAGGGTATATGGATTTTTTGTATTATATATATATACTACGGGGCCGGGGATTTTCCTCTCTTTCCTCTCCCTCCGCACCTCGGCCCTGTTTTTTATTTAGCCGCGAAGACACCAAATCACGATTGATTTATGTCATCCCTGACGAGCTTGACCTAATTAAAGCCTGCGTTGAGCGGAGTCGAAGTGCCGAATGGGAGAAAAATCCGTTTTTAATATGTTTTCGAAGCTGAAGTGTTTATGTCGTTTGTGTGTATCCGAAGAGGTAAATCATATATGCGATGTATCCAGCCAGCAATACTGCTCCGCCGATACGGCTGATAGTGCGTCTGAAGATAATTACAAAAAACGCAAAGCCGGCACTTACAGCTATCATAATCCAGTAATCAGCACCAATCAGCCGGTGGCTTATAGTAAACGGCCGAACCGTACCGGCTGTGCCGACAACAAGAAGTGTATTGAAGATATTCGAGCCGACTAAATTGCCGATGGAGATATCATGCTCACCTTTAATGGCTGCAGCCACGCACGTTGCAAGCTCCGGCAGAGAAGTACCGATAGCGATGATGGTCAGGCCGATGACGGCTTGACTCAGACCGATTCGCTCGCCGATAACGACTGCCCCCCGCACTGCCATATCCGCCCCCAAAGCCAGACCCGCTAATCCGATAATAATAAATAAAATGCTTTTTGTAGTATATCGCGTATCGTGTGTCGTATTTCGGTTTTCGTTTTTCAATTTTTGATTTTCGATTTGAGCTTCTCTGCGTGCTAATAACGCAGTGACCAGAATCAATGCGATAAATATTAACAATAAAACAACTGCTTCTGAGCGTGATAAAAATAGATTGTGCAGCAGAGGCCATAAAATCAGGGCAACCAAAATCATCACTGGTATCTCACGCAGGAGGGTCTTTTTTTGAATCTGCAAAGGCCGAATAAGGCAGGCCAGGCCGCCGACCAGAGCAAGGTTGGCGATATTGGAGCCGTAAACATTGCCGATGGCAATATCACCCATTCCGCGCACGGTGGCTGCAATGCTGGCGGCGACCTCCGGTGCCGATGTGCCCATCGCAACTATTGTCAGGCCGATGACAAGCGGGCTGACGCCGAGCCATTTAGCTAATCCGACCGCACCCGATACCAATAGCTCAGCGCATTTCCATAGTATCACCAAACCCACAGCTAACAGCGAAATTGCCCAAATGATATTCATAGCGGAAACAGTAATTGAAAATGCTCGTCATTTCAAGTTATTTAGTTGGAAAGAGTTATCGCTGCGGAGGGTCGTAGAAGCTGTCCTTCGGGCTTTCTCGTTGTGCGGGTATTTGAGGAAAGTGACCAAAAAAGCAATTTTTTTTCGGAACAAAACTTGACTTTATCAATCAAAAGTGGTAGGAAGATGGTCGTCAAATAAAGGATTATGGATTGGTAGAAAAGCAGGAGGCAAAATGTTAAGACGAAGTGACGAGAAAAGAAGTATTAAATCCAGGCCGGCACCTTGCAATACACTCAACTGCCATAGATGGGAAAGCAAGATGGAAATAATCCGTCTTATTTCAGGCAAGCCCGAGTTAAAACTAAAAACAATTTCCGAGCCGATTTCTTAATTTTCACGCACTAAATAATATTTCGTCAGCTTACCTTTTTCTTCTCAGAATCACCGCACCTAAGCCGAGCAGCAAAACCGTCGCCGGTTCGGGAACGGGAACAAACGTTATATGGTCAATCCCGGTATTAAGCAATGATGTCAGTTTTACAGAATAAATTGGTTCTGTTGACATTATCCCTAAAAAAGTTGCTGCTTCGTTATAGGCCTGCTGACTTGAATCTTCCGGAACGAATTCTCCCGTTACAGAACCTATTATGTTGCTGTTGATATCAAATGCTTCAATAGTCATCGTGCTTGATTCGCCCAAAAGAGTGCGTACAAATGTAAAACCAAACACCGTCCATGGAGAAGCGGTTGTACGAATTATGTCTTCCGGAAATGGCAGGTAAGGTATATTTCTTCTCTCAATCGGGGCATCGGCGTTACCTGTGACCCAGGGTACGAATCCTGAGATAGAGCGGTCCGGGCTAACCTCTATACTGTAAGAAGACAAGTAAAGGTTTGCTATTTGGGGGTCTTCGGTATCTTCAAAATCGATGGTTGTTCCGCCTTCGATATCCAGGATGGAAGAAATCTGAGTAACTGATGCAGATAACGGATTGATTGCCCCAAGTAACAGAGCAATTACAACGAGCAAAGAACTTCTCATTTTAACCTCCTCTAACACTACTTTTTCCCTTCTAAGGCATCGTATCTCTTTTGCGACAAGCCAAAAAAAAAACGCACAAGAGAGCCGG
>CAYWUO010000086.1:0-8818 GCA_964461285.1 uncultured Pirellulales bacterium | reverse complement strand
GATTCGAAAGTAGCTCTATCAAACTGCCTTTACGATAGAAGCAAAGTATCGCTTGGCGGAACTTCAAGCATTATTGACCTTTCGGATGCCAATGGCCGTGTAGACGTTGCAAAAATCGAAGGAACTGATGCCACAAATGCAATAAATGCCACTAAAGCAGCTAAGGTTCTGTTAAATAAAGCGGTTCAAAATAAGTTGACCGGCACAATCGATTATTACGATGACGACGGCGAGACTGTAATTTTGACGCATACCCCGGCCGAGGGCGAATCGGCAATCGAAAGAAATCCCAGCTGATGGAAAAGCAGTTTTTAAAAGATGCCTTATTTTCCGGTATGACAAGCAATGCTTTTAAGCTCGGAACTGTGCTAAATTTGGGCTGGTTCTGGCCTCGCATTGCCGGCTGCTCAGTGCTTTACCGAGCGTTGAGTATGGACCAGCCGGATTTGGTGGACATACTGACAGTGGCGAAATTAGATGCCGGTGCAATCTCGCCGCCCTCGTACCTTCCACATGATAACGACACAAAATATTTCTATGTTGTTCGTCGGGTCAATGGATGTGGGTATCTGGAGCATACAATAGCTGCTGCAGTCAGCGTTTCGATAGGTGCTGACGGCGACCTGGCCGAGTCACAGCCCAATAAAGTTTTTGACTTCAGTATCAAACAGGTCAGCGGCAATAGGGCGCAGCTGATTTGGTATTATTGCCCTATCGGACAAAAGTCAAGACCGGTGTGTTTTGTGGTATGTAGCGACGGCGGGACGGGACAAATCGATTATGAAAATCCCATCGCCAGAATTGATTATGAGGGAAGAAAGTTCTACAGCTGCTTAACTGATGCGCTCGATGCAGGCAGATACCTTTTTGCCGTTAGGGTTGAAGATGCCGAAGGCATAGAGGACAATGCGTTAGCTCAGTTAAAAATCCAGCTTAATATTACAAATCCGGATGCAATCAACATTTTAGGCGCAGAAGCTGTCTGACAGCGGAACATAAAAGCAAATGTTATTTAAGAATTACTAAGTATGACTAACAGAATTGATTTTTTCCAGCCGCTTCAAAACAGCTTGGCATTGCCGGGCTTTACTGTCTCGGTCCTGCTTGATGGGACGTTATGTCCTGAGCTTGAGGTAGTAGAGATTGTTCGTGATGGCTGGCCGAATTTCAGCCGGGCCACTTTGGCTTATAATCCGTCAACATATCCAGATACGGAATTAAAAGTTGCGGAAGATATCGAAGCTGAATTTGCTATGGGAAAGTCTATCAGCATTCGGCGATATTTTAACGGCGTAGAGCCCGACGCTGCTGCCTTTAGTCATCCCGTTTTCGAAGGTCAGATAGAAGGCATCGAGACAAAGCTTGGCCATAATGGCGAAAAGGTGGAAATAACGGCGAGAGATTTCAGCGCGGCTATGGAACGTATCACCGTCTATGGCCAACGGGCAGGCAAATCGGATGGCTCATCTATATTTTTGGCTGGTCTTGATACCGAATTCAATCCTGATGGCACAGCAAACGCCAATCCGACACCCACGGAGATTAACGGAAATAGTTATACAACTTTTTGTGCTGAGCCATCGCAGTCCAGGCTCTTCAGCTATGCGGAGGTGATTGATTATCTGCTCTGTAATTATTTGCCGGCTGGGCAATTGCAGAGACCAGGCATAGAGCGATTATATGTCCTGACAGAGAACCAGGTGGTTCGTGACCTTGATGTCACGGGATTAAATCTTATGGAGGCTCTTCATCGCTGCTGCGAGAGGGTCGGCCTGGAGTTTAAATTTGTTCCTCGACTTGCTGAGACCGGAGAACATCAGGCGATTGTGTTCTGTAAAAACGGAACCGGCAGGACAGTTGAATTAAATTGTCAGTTATCAGGCGAGCAGTTTAGCATCTCAAAAACAAATATATCAGGGCTAACAAGCAAAAAGAATTTCTGGCCTGTAACACACAAGTATATTGGCCGGGGCGACTTTAAAGTTTATGAAGCGACGTTTGAATTGGTAAAGGCCTGGGACCCGGCTGATGAGAGTTACGATTATGACAGATTCTCGCCTTCCACGAATCCGGATTTCTATAAGGTAAAGGATGTATATCGCAAGTGGTGTCTGAATGAAGCAGGCGATTACAGTTGTGAGCCGTGCAATCGGGGACAGGCGTTTGACTTTTCGAAGATTTTCGACAACGGCAATTTTGCGCATCGTCGCAGACGCTTCTGGCCTGCCTTAACCAGTGACAAGCAGGGAAAATCATTGGGTTACTTTCTGGAGGTTTCATTCGATGACGCCATGCACTGGTGGCAGTACCTGTATGCCTTCAACAACCTGCTGGATGAGTGCGGGATATGGCTGAGCAGTGACCAGCTCAACCCCAGCACCTGGGTGGCGGCCTTAAAGGGTGTACTTAGATTTAGGATAACCGCATCGGTAATCAGTGATGAAAGGTTAAGCTGTGAGGTCGCTGACGGGCCTGTCAATTCAGTTGTTCCTGTGGTTGAGAATGTAATTACGCTGCCGCGGCAGTTCAAGTATCGCGGGGTTTCGGGCAAAAGTATTTTTGCAAATTCGACCGATGAAGGACTCGGCGTTCCGGACGAGGTTGACGACACCGATGCCTTGTATGAATTTATTCGTCACAAGGCATCGATTTCGTCTGAAACCATCGAGACCGTCGATGTTCAAACGCCATTTCTTTCGCTCGATTACGAAGTTGGCGACAGGTTAAGTACAAGCGCTGGAAGCAGAGACTCTCTTTGCATAAGAGCTGACAATCGAAGCATAAGCTGTATTGAGCGGGTACGGATGGATTTTGCAAAGCAGTGTACTAATTTGAAAATTGTTCGAAAGCGTAAAACCTGATGAGCATCGATATACGGGGAAGGTTATGAAAGAAGTATCAGTTGTTACATCACCTGGTGCCAGGGCTTCTGCCTGGGCGATTAAGGTAAAAAGTCATCACTCATACAACATCTATAACGTCACCGTTGTAGTGATAGGCGGCGCCGGCTCGTTGCCGGTTGAAATAGGCGAGCAAATGCAGGCGTTCAATCTGGCTGAGTCATTCCATGAGCAGGGAACGCTTGCCGAAGGAACATTCGCAGTAATGTCCGGAGTCGGCGATAAGAATGTCTTCTATGTTGAACCGTGAATCGATGGACTATAAGCGAGGGCAAAAGTGAACGATACGAAAAATCACAATCAGCGGAACTGGCAGTTTAATCGCCAGATAAACGTCTCTGTGCTTGTTCAATTGGTATTTCTTGCTTCATTGATTGTTGGCAGCTGGGTGAATTTGCAGAGACAGTTGGACCTCTTGCAGCGTGATGTAACTATGCTGCTTCAGTGCCAGAAGGATTATACAAATAAGCTCGAAACACTTTCTGCAAAGAGCATCTCCTACGAATACCGCCTGCGAGCTATTGAGAAGCATTTCTCGCAGATAAATATGGAAGATAAACAAATTAATTAATTGTAAGGAGCGAAACGATGAAAAAGACAAAAAACAACACAAATCACTTATGTATTTATGCACTTGTCGTTTGTGCACTTGTTTGTGTGGGCTGTCAGTCTCTGCGATTTGCGCCGAGCGAAAAGCAAAAGCAAAACGCCTGGCTGCACAACCGCACGACAGTTGCAGCAGCCGAGACAGCCAGGGATGAGGACACCTCGGAAAAACTAAAGGGATTGACGGAGCTTAGCGAATTGCAGAGCAGGTCCTTCGTCTCTTATAATGGCCTGCCAAAAGAGTTCCCCCGCGCTGAAACCGCAGAAGACATTCTCGTACAATCTAACTTCCAGCTTGCAAGGTCCGCTCTGGATGAGTCTGCCGAAAGGCCGGACGCCTGGCAGGTAGCGGATTCTGCATTTGAATTAGGTATCGGTATCTGTGCGCTACTTGGCGGAGTCTATGGCACAAAGGCGGTCAAGTTCCTAAACGATGCAAGGACAAAGTCAAAGGCCCTGAAGGAGATTATCGATGGTAACGAACTATTCAAACAGCAGAACGAATCTTCTGTTACTGCCTTCAAAGATGCCCAGCAGAACCAATCCCCCGAAACCAAATCACTCGTCGCCGAAATAAAAGCATAATCCATTGCGCAGTAGTTTGTTTAGCGATAACCGATATCTATGTTAACCCGAATTGAGCTGGTTAACACAGGTTAACCTGAGGGTATATAGTTAACATACATAACTCTCGTTGCAAATGTTTTCGCTGGCTCCCATCATTTCCTCAAGGCTGATTGAGCAGGATATATCGGGCGATTAGTCGAATCTTCTGCCAAAGTCACCCTCCAAAAGTGTCGATAGAAGGGCTGTATCATCTGGCCGATTGGTATTTTCAAGCCATAAGAAAAGAAAAGGGCTGGAGGGAGGAGATAGCGAGAGAGAAACTCCAGCCCTTTTTTGGTTTTCCGAATTATCATATATGATTCGTCTGTATCTAAAGCCGATAACCCGGCTATATCTGATATCGGCACAGCAGCCGATTTTTTTTATGGTTAAGCTGTGGGATTTCAGGCAGGCAGAGCACAAGCAGATAAAAATTCTCCCGCGTGAATTAAGCAGGATAAGATATAGAAGATGTTTTCTGTATGATAGCAGGCAGGTACCGCCTCATCACCTCTCCGCCTTGAAAGGCAGTTCAACGGTACCCGGTTTTGTGATACTATCAAAAAGAGCCGTTTTTTTCCATCGTGGAATCTACGGGTTTTTGTAAGCCAAGATGATATTTTTGGCCAAAAATCCGGCTGCTATCGTGCGAAGGGCTTGGTTTCTGGAAAATCCTCAAAAACACTTGCCACCGACTGCCGGGGTTGGGTATATTCGATTATAGATTCGTAGAACAGAAGGATAAGTAAGTAACACGACACGATTTACTTACATACACATTATCAAAATGATTGTTGGTGTTCTGAAAGCTCGGTTGAATTTGCAGGGCGTAACTTCGCTAAAGCAAAAGCGCAGCATCGTCAAAAGTCTGACCGGCCGGCTCAAGAGCAGGTTCAATATCTCCATCTCCGAGGTTGACCATCAGGACAGCAAAGCAGTAGCGGCCATTGCAGTCTCATTAGTTTCGAATGATAACAGTTTCGTACATCAGCAGCTCGACGCCATCATCAAATTTATGCAAAATGACGGCCGATTCTACCTCGGCCAAATCGAACGGGAAACATTCAGCTCGTAATTCGATTTACGATATTCGTTAAGGTATGCTTTCAAGCCAGTGTTCGGCTAAGACGCAGAAGTCGAGGAAGTTGATAATATTGTCACTCGGACCATGAATATCGCAATCAGGATTCCAGTTATCGTCACCGAAACTGCTCAGCCAGGCAGTTGACAGGATACCCAAGTCCCGGATTCCGACTTTGCAGTCCGGCTCGAAGTCGCCGACTAACGGCTCATCGCTCGCTACGCTCGAAATGAGTTTTATATTCGGAACTCCCGATGAAGTATATATTCCCGGCGAGCTGTAATCAGTCCAGGACATTGGGTCGCCGTGAGTACTGTTTGCGAATGACATAACTACGCGGTCGAGACCCATATCTGAGGCCATACAATAACCATCGTAACTGTAATAGCTGTTGTTATGGGTGAAATCTATCATCAAATTACTTGTACCGTTATATTCGAAGGCGTTCTGGAAGTGAAAATTCCGCCATCCTGTCGAGCTTATTGTATCATTACCCTGATAGACAGTCGTCCATCCGCTTGTCTCGAAAAATGGGAAGTCGGGATAGTAGTTCTTACTCGTATGTTTCATTCGGATTGTCCAGTTGTTAAGGGGCTGTCCCGGCACCTGGTAAACGTCCAGTGCAAGGTCGGTAATTGCTTTGGCGCCTCCAATTTCGCTGGATAGATATATTACCTGCGTTCGACCGTCATGGTAGTTTGTTTGCATCGGCCAGGGTGCGTACAGATTCGTCTGTGGCTCGAAGGTAGTGTATATAGTATTATTTACGTCGATGGTGACTGCAGCGGGTTCTGAGTCACCTCCCTGAGGAGGCGTTCCGCCGTCGTTGGCTTTGAAATCGAACCAGTCTTCGCCGACGAAATACGAGCAGGGCCAATACTCGACTATATTGCCGTTGCCTGCAAGTGTGTAAGGAACATTTGTTATTTCACCTCCTCCGGGGTCCGTCAGCGTTCCATGCTGAGGCAGGGCGGATATTATATAGCTCAATTGTCCCGGTGGATTCGGTAGACCGTCATCGCTGGCGATTAGAGTAATTGATTCGGTCCTGCCGGAAAGGACTGTAACGCTCTGGCCGTATGCGACCGGAGGACCTGCGCTTTGGGAAGTGAAATTGACGCCCCATTTGTTGCCTGAGGTGCTTGACCAGTCATTTGACTTGCCTGTTGAAACATATTGATTTGCGAACGTATGAGGCGGCTTGCTTGCGCTCACCTTGAAGCTTTGATTCCATGGCACGCCTCTCAGGGCGTAAATGCCGGCTTCATTGGTTGTTGCATAATATGTGCCACCACCGGATGCGGTTACTGTTACGCCCGGGATGGGATTATCAGCAATATCTGTTGCTCGTCCGCTTATAATTTCGCCGGTATTGGAGGTGAAGTTATTATATGCGCAGCCATTAATGCTGGTAAAATAATATGGTAATGAATCGACATCCGGCAGGTTGTACCACGCATCTTCTCTTCCGTCCCAGCCCATATTTATATGGTGATACAGCGTGTAACCGTTGTAACCGTATCCATCACACATAACAGAATGGCCGCCGTCTGGCCCATCAATGCTCAATAGAACGGGATGCTCGGCATCGAGATTCGGATTTATCATATTATTCAGTGCTGTTCCAATGGAGGGATTATGGCCATAGATGGAATTATCATAATAAAAGGTGTCTTCAAGCTCTGCGCTGGCATCGGTTAGTGATGCAGATGAGCCTCCACTTTCCGGCGGCCCATATATTGTATCAATCGATTCTGCGGCATTGTAGCAGAGCGCTCCTATGGCTTGTCGTTGGGTTAGCGTGATACCGCTGTCGGGTTGAAGTGGCATGTTACTCCAGACATAGGTCCCGGGATACTCATGGTATCGCATCAGTTGTACCATCGCGGTAGCCACACAGCCACAGGGCCAGTTGTTTTGTATATAGTAGTTGTAACATGTTATACCTCCTGTGTAACCGCCCACGGTGGTCTGGCCCCACGTGCTTTGCACAAGCGGCGCTACCCGAACATCTGAAATGCTTGATGTACCCAGAATGCCTATCGACGAATCGGCCGTGTCATCCTGGCTGGATAGCTGACTCCATTTGTCACTGGCCCTGGTGCCGGCGTTTAACAGGGCTGCTCTATTAGTAATTGAAGCTTCTGTTTGCAGCCCGTTTATATCTGCATCAAGAGCTCTGACAGCTGCAATTCGGTTGGGTATATCCCCGCTGACCAGAGCTCCCAGCGGACTATCGTCAGATGGATTATAGGTTTGTCCTGCAGCTATGCAGATGATTGGCTCGACCCTGTCCTCGGCAGGTACTATCACAAAACCGCTCGGCTGAAGATAAATAACATAATACATCGGCTCTGAATCTTCATTGTAGAAAATATCCGTGTTCTTAATCTGCCGTCCGGGTAAAGCTCCGAGTGGTTTTGTATCTTTTTTCAGCCACCCTCTCACTACTTTTTCAGCTTGCTGTTTTCCTGCCGGCCCTGCAAATATGTTGGTTGAAAAAAGAAACAGCAGTGTAAAACAAGCGCAGATTCGCCACGCAGGAAATTCAATATAGATTCGCAGGTCTTTGTGCCGTTTTTTAAATTCCATCCTTCCTCCTGGTGTCTTTCTAACTGCCTCGCTGGACATTGTATAAATTGTAAAATTAACTAAGAATAATTATACAGGAAATCATATATTACTACAAGGGATTTTTTGCCTGACATAGTCGTTATTTTTAGGTGGGCTGAAATACCGCAATAAAGTGCTTAAAAAGAGCCCACGAGCAAGCTATCGACGATGAATCTTGCGCTGAAGAACACATCAACCGCCATAGCCGAGCAGAGGACGAGCCATCGCAGGTAAACAAAACGTTTTTGTGCGCTGGCCATAAAATATATCACGCTTACTGCCAGTGTGCCGAGTAAATAGAGTTTGGCGGTAGTGGCAAGCAATTTTGCTGAATCTTTACCAAGCCCCGCAAATACAAAGGCGTATTTCGTAGCCAGAAGAAGTGTAATTGTAGTCAGTGTGCCCATTAAAAAGATAATTAACAGAATCCACTGCCTATCGGAGCGGCCGGCCAAAGCGAGACCATGCAAACCTTCGCCTATAAGCACTGAGCAGCATAGAATGGGAATGCTCATCCATATAATCGGGCTGACTTCTGTAAATAGGTTTAGCTGAGGTCCGAGCAGGGCTAATAGAGTGCCGAGAATTATAATTAAAATTACTCCTTTTCTCTCCGCTGCCAGCAACAGGGAAATACCCATAATCAAAAATGCTGCTGGAACGTGATAAAAACCTACCAACGTTATCCTTCGTCCGGTCATAAGTAGCGGGGCTAACAGGCCGTTCAGGTCTGGTAAATAGACCTTGGCCTGTGTTGGAACTGGAAATAAATGAAGGTATGTGGTTGCTTTAAAAAACAGAATTATTGACACAAACGGCAGAGTCGATAGCAGCACGCTTAGCCAGTGCAATCCTCGTTTTTGTATAAATGCGGCTGGGCAGAACAGCCAGGGCATAGCTGCTGCTAAAAGAGTTGCTATCGGGTGGAATCTAAGCAGTCCAAGTACATATGGTCCAAAACCGTAAATGGCTCCGGCAACAAGCGAGCCAGCAAAGGTGCCGACCCATCGCC
>CAYWUO010000085.1:0-8829 GCA_964461285.1 uncultured Pirellulales bacterium | reverse complement strand
CGTTGTGAATAATTTATGTGATAGCGCATCTGGAGCAGTGAATGTGATGGTTAATCCCGCTAATTCACCCTGGGTATATTCTTCTTTGTTAGTCCTGATATCCAATGCAGTAACATCAGTGACAGTTATGCTCTGTGGCCCGAATTCCAAATTCAGTACTTCCTGTGCCTGCGCGTTGTAGGCCGTGATGTCAAGATGCTTATTAATCACCCTTGTTTCGCCGGGTATTAAATCGAAAAGGTCAACCTGATACCCCAGGGAAGCTGATTCACCAATATCTAATGATGGCAAATCCCATAATATAGTCCATTCATTTGCGTCCGAATCTATCGATGTGGGCATAGGCACAATGCTGGAAGTATCCAGTTGTATTAAATCAGCGTCGTTCGGGTTGCGTTCAGCCCTGCGATTGACCTTATCCACTATATGGATACTTTCCACACCTGTCGTAATAATTTCCTCGCATATTTCATCATAGATTTCATCAACCGTAGTCTCTGTAGCAATATAGAATGCACCACCTGTGGTAGTAGCTATATAATTCAAAAGTTCCTCATCGAGAATCCACCATGAGTAAGGAGGGAGATATCCTTCGTACACATAACCGATTGTAAAAATCGTGATATCCATATCGCCGGCCTGATCTGCATAATCTTTAACTCCGTCCCGTGGACAGGCATCAACTACACCATCTGTAAGGTCTATGGCCACTCGTCTACGCCCAGCAGGGCTACTTCCAAGTAAATCCATCGCTGCACGTACGCCTAAATAGTGGCCGTTTAAACAACCAGCTTGCCCGATCTGAAGCTCATCGATAGCGTCATTGACATCATCAAAATTATTTATTAGCTCTTGTAACACAAGCGGTGGCGGATAATCGTAGGAGCAGTCACCAGCGTAACTGACCACGGCAATCCTGTGATTTCCGCCGGACCCTAATAATTTTTGTGCAAAATTCCTGGATGCTTCTTTTGAAGCTACAAGCTTTGAACCTCCCATACTACCTGAAGTATCGTTGAGTAAAACGACATCGAGCTCTTGAGATCCCATAAACATACCGGATGATATGAGGTCGATTCGGACATCGACTTTGGCGTGTTCGGCTGGGTTTAATACCTCCGGCGTTAGTGACTTGAATGCATCGAATCCTGTGCCTGGAATGACTGGTAAAATTTTACTGGCTGTGGCTTTTTTATTCCCGTCATAATTTACCTCAACAACAATATTGCAGTCACCCGGCTGGGTGATACCTGAACCGTTGTACGGCGACAATTGCAACCCGAATGCCTGTCCGGGCTCAAACGTATACGTGTTGTTTCCATCCAGCCACGTGTGTATGGCGTTATTCGGGTCATTTGGGCCATATAGCTCGATTACTATATTAGCGTTGGTAATCTGCTCATTTGACGCGCTAAAGATAGAGACGGCAGGCGCCAGAGATATAGGTGTGCCTAACCTTAGAAATCTTTCGTCGGTTAGAATTGCTACCGAACTTACCTGCTTTTCGGATTGTATTGAAAACTCTTTGTAACTATCCTGTAATATGATGCTTGTAAATAGGTCGACTATAAGAAGTCCGACTCCATAATCGGAACCGGGCGGCAGAGCGCCGGTATTGAAATACCAATAGTCGCCTTCTTTGAAAGGCTGGAACCAGTCTCCATCCGGGATCACAACCCACATATATATATCTATGTCCTCAGAGCTATAATTGGAATCCAATGTCACGTCGATTCGTACGTTATCAAAGGCATTAAATGATGAGTTAGTATCTATTGCATAGCCGTCTTCAAGCAGCCACAGGGAGATATTAGGGTCCTGGATAGAGTTGCCGAAAGTAACCGATTTGGTGGCGCTATTATTATACTCATTGGGCTCTAAAATATCATTAGATGGGTCAACCAAGACATATATCGTGTAATTAACGTCCGAGGCAGGTTGGAAGATTGTGTCCACATCAACCGCCCCATTGGATGGGATAAAATCAATTGTTGATTGCCCAATACTATATATGTTGGGGTCAGTGTCATTTTGTATGCCGAATTTGACAAGGACGTTTATGGCATTTCCGTTGCCTACGTTATAGATTGTTGATGATAATCTGACATTGCGGTTCAGGGCCAAATCCTCATGGGAGAATCTGATGGAATTTTCTGGGACGATAAGGTCCGGCGCCGGAAGCATCTGCAGCTTTTTGGAGGCAAGATTGTTGTTTTCGTTGGATTCGATTATCCGCCCATCGCGGTCAATATATATAAAGACCTGATTGCCGCCGATAATCGGGTACACGGGATAATCAATCGGCCCCAAATTTATATCATCGCTCGCGGGGATACTGGGAACAAAAATATAATCTTCTATAAGATAAGCGCTT
Source organism: uncultured Pirellulales bacterium (assembly GCA_964461285.1). GTDB lineage: Bacteria > Planctomycetota > Phycisphaerae > Sedimentisphaerales > Anaerobacaceae > CAZBWE01. Next base: position 6,455 of record CAYWUO010000085.1, on the reverse strand, counting down.
CCTGCAAGGGGGTCACCTTCAGTGACCATTACATAAAAATCGCCACTTTCCACATCACCTATATTATGAATTTTGATAGTTACCTGGATGGTCTGGCCAGGCAGGGCGGCGCTATCTGAAAGCAATATATCGCTCGTACTTATTTTAAGGTCCGGCATATTCGAGACATCGATGTCAATCGGAAGCTCCTCTGAAATGTTGTTGTTCTCATTGCTTTCATTGATAGCGTTGGCAGGGTCAACAATTGCTTTAAGAATGGTTGCTTCTGAGGAGAGTGCAGCTGTTATATGGCACTCAAAAACACCACCACCTAAAATAGAAGGAATGATAAAGTCGGACCCTAACGGCTCACCGTCCGCCAGTATGCGCAGGGCTACATTCTTGGCCTTATTTGTGCCCAGATTCTTCACACGAGCGGAGATTGTAACCTCAACGCCCGATACATCCACGATTGCGAGATTGCAGTCAAAGGTCAGGTCTGGCAGCGTTGCATTCGGTAAAACCTTTAACAGCATACTCGAGTCATTGTTGGACTCATTGGCTTCGTTGATGTTACCGTTTGAATCCGCTATCGCCGTGATTGTCCAGTCGTTAGCATCAGTAAACGAAGCAGGCTGTTGCCAGCTCAGGCGTTGGCCACTTTTTAAGCCCTTCTCCCATAGTAAAGAAGCTATCAGGTTCGGCTCTTGGCCAGCGGTTTTTTTCGTTAATTTAACATGGAATGAATTCGAATCAGGTATGTGCTCGTTACCCTGATTGACAATAGATATAGTAAAGTCTACAAGCTGATTGGCTATTACCAAACCGGGAGATGCCTCAATGCCCTCGATTATCAAGTCTTTTCCTTCGATCATATTACCGATATGAGAAATCTGCTTTTGTGCGGCGTTGTTATTCTCGTTCAACTCATCGATAAAACCGTTTGGGTCGCTTTGGCTGTTGGGGTCAACAACCACACGGATTGTATGAAGCCCTCCCGACAGGCCATTAGTCAATTTCAGTATCGCGGTTCCCGTTTGTCCTACGCCTATCCCATCGATTATCATATCCGGAACGACAAGGTCGTCATTTGGGTCATCCATATCCATACCCAAATCGATGAACCGTACAATAATGTTCTCCGCAAGTGCATTACCGTCGTTGTGAATCGCGGCTACGATATCGAACGGTTCCCAGGCCTTGGGTGAAAAAACCGAAAAGCTAATATCATTCGGGCTAATTGCCAGATCGGGCTTTTTGTTGCTGGGATATACCACCAGTATGGCGGTGGCAGTATTATTGACATCATAGATTTCCTCGATAGTGTTATTTGGGTCCACCTCGACAATAAGATATTTCGTCCCGGGAGTGAAGGTGGCCCCGTATTGTATGGCTATCGTCCGGCCACCATCAACATCGGCAATTACAAGGTCATCTCCGATTTGATTGTCACCGTCAAAAAATCTAACCAGAACATCATTAACGTCATTGGGGCTGTTATTTTTTAGCTCTGCAGTAAGCTGTACTAACTGTCCCTCCTCTGTTGAAGAAGGAATCGCCTCAAAACTGGTGAACATAAGGTCCGGCTTGGCATCTGTTGGAGCGACATTCAACTTTACAGTCAATGTGTTATTATTCGGGTCTTTCTCAACAACATTGTCATTACAATCGGCGATAGCCGTGAGTGTCCAGACCCCGGCAACGTCAAAACTTGCGCATTCACAGGTTATAATCGCCTGTTGGCCGCTTGCCAGTTCTGAAATTTCTATGTTACCTATATTACAGGGGTCACCACTACCGAAGGTCTTCTGCAGCTTTACCCAGAAGGAAGAACCAGTGGCCAGACCGGTCTGGTTGATGACAGTTACAATTATATTAACGTCTTCGGCGACTTGAGGAACTGCCGGTTCTGCTTTGATTGATTTAATCATCAAATCAGGTGCTCCATTGGAATCTGCAACAACACTGATGTCCTTAGAAGCAATATTGTTATCTTCGTTGGTTTCATCGATAACGCCGTTGGGGTCCTGTGAGGAATTCGGGTCGATAATGATATTGATAGTATGATTTCCTGCCGGTAGACCTGTGATGAAGGTAGCAATTGCATTTTGATTATGGTTTAGACCATTAAATATAATCTCACCATTAATATTGGGGTCACCATCGTCTTCAAAACGAACTACGAAGGGTTCATCGAATCCCGCTGCCTGGTTTGTAACCTCGGCAGTAATCTCTATGGGTTCAAAGGCACTGGGAGTCCGGTCAGGAACAGTGAGGTCGTTGTTGTCGATGCTCAGGTCCGGTTTGCCACCGCCAAAATTTAATATTTTGGCGGCGTAGTTATTGGATTCGCTTGATTCGATAATAGAATTATTCGGGTCGACCACAACGACAATTAGCTGCTCATCGTACAAGTTGCCCGTGTTTGTATATGTGCACTGAGCCTTGAAAGAGGAACCGGTTGCTATTTCGTCAATTTCGCAGGGCATTCCTATTCTTTCACCGCCTAAACGCGGGTCGCGGTTGTAGAACTCGATAAATACGTTTGGGCCGCTTATAGTACCGTTGTTTATAACTTGTGCTGTAATATTCACATCCTGACCGGTTTCCGGATATGGCGGCTCGAACTGAATATAAGTATCGTATACCGCCAGGTCAGCCATGTCAGCAAACACAGGCGGACTGATAATGTTCAAAGCCTGGAGAACCAGTGCCGTAGTAAATACATCGTTGTCCCAGGAACCATTACTTTGCTGCCTGTTTAAAAGTTGAGCTAAAGAATCCTGTATCTCGAAAGGCTGTTTAACTCGCAATAGTGCCCGATAGACCAGGGCTGTATCGGTGCATGTTTGGTACCATCCATCTGGCCCGCTTTTGCTTTCGAGAAAGTCCTGTGCCTGGTTTACTGCTGTTGTTAACGATGAGTTAGCCAGGCCGAGGCCGGATTGCTCTATATCTTTTAAAGCAATCAAACCCATTGCCGTGCGTGCTATATCGGAGGGAACACCATATTCATCCGCTAATATCCAGCAGCCGTCAGGTTTCACCTGAGAATTAATAATGAAATCACGCGCATCGCAAAGTACATCGTTACCTGCGTTTTCATCCTGCAAAAGTGCCTCGACTAAAATGATAGTGTCGATAATATCGCTTTGTTTCTTTTCGCGTAATCCCCAGCCTCCATCTTCATTTTGAGCCGCTAATAAAGCCGCTCTCATTGCTGAAGTATCAATCGTACTTTTTGTCAGCACCCAAAATTTCCGGGCGAGTATATCATTATTATTTTCATCCAGTGAACAAACAAATGACAGTGACTTATTTAGAGCATCAAGAACATCCGAACGGCTGCTAAGAGGTCCCAAGGATTTTATCACCTCGCTTGTATCGACGATTTTCTTATCTGCTTGTGACCAGCTGCCATCGGGATTTTGCCTGGATATCAGATATCCAACAGCTTTGTCGACAACATTGTCTTGAACTGACGATGCCAGGGAAGGGTTCGGTGTAAGATTCAAAAGGACAAAGGCGCTCCATAAAACCAGGAGAAAAACCAATTTTTTTAACCGGGCGCTTTCTATATAATATTTCGAAGTTAAAAACCCCATTGTAGTCTCCTTTTGAGACAATATTTAAATCTATTTTGTTGTTCCGTAGGCGGACCGGGCAAAAAAAGTTTGTTCATTGTTTTACTTTTCCCTTTGATTTTGCGATATGTTCGAGCTGTTGTCGGGCGGCATAGACCGCTGGACAGTCCGGGTAGTTCTGAACAACTTGCTCGTAAGCAGCCTTTATCTGCGCATCAGCCACTGGCTTTTCAACAGAAGCGGTATCCTTTAGCTCTTCATAACAACATCCAACCATAAACTGGGCATTCCAGGTATATTGGTAATCCGGCCATTTACTAACTACTCTTTGATAGTATTCAATGGCCTTTTCATATTGGCCGAGTCGACGATAGCAGCCGGCTGTAAAATAATAGGCCTGCACAGTAAAATCAGATTCGGGAAAATCTGTTACTACTTTTTCCCAGAGAGTTATCGTTTTTTGAAGATATTCTTTGGCTTCTGTATCGTGGCCGTCGTCCTCACAGCGAAAGGCCTGGTTGTAATATCCCTCGCCAATCATAAATATCGTAGTTTGTAAATCCGGATGTTCGGAAAAATCAGCAACTAATTTATCGAAAGCTTTTTCAGCCCGTTTGTAGTTTTCCGAGATGATAAGAGACAGGACTTTTGCTCTTGAAATACCTAACCTTGCTTTGCTCGCGTACTCACTGTCAGGATAATTTTGTATTATTTGCTTGTAGAGATTATTCGCCTTTTCATGTTTCACATCCCATTGATATCTTTCTGCAATCCAGTAAAGTGTCTCCGGCAAATCCGCGTGGTCATTGAAATCGGCAACCATTTTATCAATGGTTTCTTCGGCCTGGTTGTAGTCCTGCGATACGATAAGAGACAGGACTTTCCCTCTTGAAACACCCAACCTTGCCCTGCCTGCATATACACTGCCAGGGTAGTCCTGCATTATTTGCTCATAGAGATTCTTTGCCTTTTCATATTTTCCTTCCCATCGATATCTTTCCGCAATCCAGTAAATTGTCTCGGGAAAATCCACATGCTGGGGGAAATCAGCTATTATCCTGTCAAGTATTTCCTGGGCACGGTCGAAGTCTTGAGACATGATAAGGGAGGTAACCTCTGCCCTTAAAATACCTAACTTGGCGTTGTTTGCCCAGAAATTGTCCGGAAAATCCTGAATTATCTGCTCATATAGATTTTTTTCCTGTTCATATCTTGCTTCCCATCGATATCCGTCTGCAATCCAGTAAAGTGTCTCCGGCAAATCCGGGTTTCTGGAAAAATCGGCAATCAATTTCTGCGTTTGAACCTGGGCCTCAGCGTATTTACCCTCCTGAATCAGGAAAATGACATTTGACTTTGATTGCTCGAGTTCAGTTGTTGCCTCCGCGAACACTTCTCCTGTGGCCGCAAAAAACACAAGACTGAGAAAAACTACTATTGGAAAATGAATTTTGTGAAGCATTGATCTGACCTTTCATTAATGGGGATTATATTTGGGGTGTTTTGCGTTTAGACCTTTTAGAAGGTATATTTGCCTCGCACACATTTTTTGCCTCCATGCACATTCAAGTTTATTGTATCGTGACCATTTGTCTATCTTAAAATTGTATAATTTTTCAGAAACAACCTTGTTTTTGGGCAAGAAAGGGGGGTTAGAAAATTTTCATTGTATTAATAGTGTAAGCGACTTGCTGTCTGACGAGAGGATAGTTTGCCTGTCCGCGACAGTCCTGTCAATCCGTCATGAAGACACTCTTTAAATAGTGAGAAATTATTGTTTATCTTTTTGAGAAAACCGTGCAGGTCAGACGGTAAAAAATCCCAAACCAGGGATTTGTATTTAGCTGGAGTTTATGTTAAATTGTATGCTTTGGATTTTAAGGAGTTTAAGAATTGGGTCAGACGCTTATTTATAAGATACTTGCCGGTCATCTGGTAGATGGCAGCATCGTTGCCGGTCAACCCATTGGCATTCGGATTGACCAGACCCTTACACAGGATGCTACCGGTACGACAGCTTTTTTACTGTATGAATCGATGAGGGCGGCTAAGGTTAAAACCGACCTGTCTGTCAGCTATATTGACCATAATATAGCGGGATTTGGGCCTGAGAACCACAACGACCATTTATATCTGCAAATGATAGCTGCAAAATGTGGCGTTTACCATTCGCGGGCAGGCAACGGTATATGCCACCAGGTCCATCTGGAGCGGTTCGGCAAGCCCGGAGCGACACTATTAGGCAGCGACTCGCATACACCAACTGCCGGCGGTATCGGTATGCTGGCTATCGGAGCCGGTGGGCTGGATGTTGCAGTAGCTATGGCGGGCGGGCCTTTCTACCTTATCTGCCCGAAGGTGCTTGGTGTAAAACTTACCGGCAAACTCAATAATTGGGTGGCCGCTAAGGATGTGATTCTAAAACTGCTAAGCACCCTTACTACAAAAGGCAATGTCGGCTGGGCAGTCGAATATTTCGGCGAAGGTGTTTCGACACTTTCGGCCCCGCAGCGGGCAACTATAACCAATATGGGGGCGGAGCTGGGTGTAACTACAAGCATCTTTGGCAGCGATGAGCAGACAAAAAGATTTCTCGCCGCTCAGAAACGCCAAATCGACTATCAGCCGTTAGCTGCCGATGCAGATGCCGAATATGACCGTGTAATCGAAATAAACCTGTCGGAGCTTGAGCCGATGGCTGCCTGTCCTTCTTCGCCGGATAATGTCAAAACTGTCAGAGAAATCGCCGGCACCCGGGCAGGGCAGGTCGTTATTGGCAGCTGCACTAACTCCAGCTTCGCCGATTTAATGATGGCGGCGAAGGTCCTAAAGGGCAGGCGCATAAACAATATGGTCGAGTTTGCAATTGCACCGGGCAGCAGAGAAGTTTTG
>CAYWUO010000084.1:0-9069 GCA_964461285.1 uncultured Pirellulales bacterium | reverse complement strand
CGCCAATTCTAATGTAATATAGTGATGGCATATCGCAACAGGGAGGCGGGGTGACGCTAAATTTTAATCATATGAAGCGCCCTTATCTCCCTTTTTTATGCGCATATTTTTTCCCATAGTCAAAATTGGCTAATGATACTCTCATAAGCAGCTTTACAGCGCAGCACGGGGAAGATAAGATTAAACTTGATAAAGGAGGGAGAATTGACTATTATCTCAATGGGGCGATATTTTATTAAGCAGTGCAATATGTCCGAATTCGATAGAGAAAAATTCAAAGAATACTGGAGAAGAACCGAGATAATCAGGGATTATCAGCGGATGCTTTACACATTCGGGGATATGGAGCTGCCTTATATATTTGCCGCTGAACACAGCCGATTCAGAGATAGAACCGTCGTAAGAAAAGGTATAATTATATTTCAAAAACCGCAGATATTGCTGCCAAAATACTATAGCGGCCCCGAGTTCAAAGATGGCTTTGAGCACGCAGATGCGATTCCTCCTGAAGCTGTGTATCTCTTTAGGGCTATGGGCCTGCCTTACTCTCATATAACAAATAGAATTGTAGCTCAGGAACAAATGGAATACGGCCGCTTGCAGGATGTCCTGGATAGATTTAACACAGAATTAGAGAACGAGGACAATACAGAAACAGGGCTTATAAAAGGTATCTTTGATGGGGTGGACATCTCTTTAATGAGGTATTCATTGGATTTGGTAATTAAATCGGCCCCGGAAAATGTTAAAGAGTTTTTCGAGCACTTGCGCAGGCAGCGAGGCGAACCTATGAGGCCCGATGAAAAGATTACGGACGAAGACATAAAGAGATTATTCGAGTAAACCCCGTTAGAAAACTCAGACGATATTGACCTTCTTTCGCTATGTATTTTTTATCCCAAGACGACTAACGAAGCACTTGGATTGTAGCTTGCAAATCACTCGGTTCCTCTTATGACATCGAATTTTCTTCAAAAAAAACGGAAAATTATGTATGAACTTTTCTCCTCAGGCATCTATATATTATGAAGAGGCAATATGAATTTGCAAACAAGGCAAAACGAATCGGTTCTGGTTTGTGCAGCCCGGCAGGGTGATAAAGATGCGCTACGAATACTGCTGATGCGGAACTGGGCCTGGCTTAAGGCGCTGGTTTACAGCATAGTACGTGATGATGACGATGTCGTCTTGAAGGATATGGTGGTAGTGCTGGGCAAAGCGGTGGGCTTCATCACGAACGTATTGCAGCAGCTTGCGAACAGACGAAAGGGCAGCTAACTTCTACGCCTTGGGGCTTGCTTGTTCTGATCCTGTTGAAGTGGCCACGCCAACGCTGCTAATGAGCTTCAACCGCGCCGATATCTACAGCGGTGCCGGCGATTCGGGGGTTGCCGTCTATGTCGGTTCCGGCTTCGTCGGGTATCGCCTTGCTGTCGCCGGCGTCAATGCATGGCGAACCGGCTGAGAGATGGTAGCCATCGGCCTCGATATCGGTAATCCGAGGGTCGTTTGCGAAACAATTCTTTCCGCCGAGTTGCGGGGTCAGTCCCTGGATGCAGCAGTGGCTGGCTTCGGCTTTTACTCCGTAGAGTTGCGCCGGCTCGTCGGCGCCGTAGCGACTCGTATTACCCCACAGGATGCAATTGGTTACTGTAGGTGTGCTCTTTTGGTTATGTATGCCGCCGCCTGCGTAAGCGTAGTTTTTCGTAATAGTGCAGTTTATGATATTGGCCCTGTTGGCCTCATTATATATAGCGCCTCCTTTTTCATTAGCCGAGTTTCTGGTGAAGATGCAATTGACCAGGACTGGGCTGCATTCCGCGTTGTGCATCGCTCCGCCGCTGACTCCGGCATAGTTGTTGATGAACCTGCAGTTAATGAATCTTGGTCTACCCTGCCAGAAGTAGACGGCGCCTCCATATCTTGCCGAATTTTGCTTGAAAATGCAGTTGGCAATAGTTGGACTGCCGGCTTTGCTGTATAATCCTCCACCCTTTGATCCGTGGGCATTTCCAGCCACGATGGTGAATCCGTCAAGCTCGGCAGTTTCGTTTGCTCCGCTTGCTGTAACCACGTGGGTTGCATTATCAGAACGTGTAGTTTCGGTCCCCAGCATCGCTGGGTTATTCACCGCGGCGTCATTTCCCATAAGGTCTCCGCTAAGAATTGTTTCATTAACCAGAGGATTACTATCTTCCAAACTGCTGCCTCCGGCCGGAAATCCCCCATAGATTGCCACGCCGCTCTTAAGTTTAAATGTTGCAGTACCCTCGCTTATAACAGGTTTCTTGCCATGATTAGGTTTATAAATGCCGTGTGCAACCCGAATCTGGTCGCCACTTGAGGAAATAGCTATGGCATCTTGCAGGAAATTAAAGGCGTTAGTCCAGCTTGAGCCGTCATTACTGCCGGTTGCGCTGGTATCAACGTATATGACTTTGCCAATGTCTTGTGGTCCTGGCTCAGGAATTCTGGGAATTACGACCGCATCTGGAGCCGGTTCGACGAGCAGGGTTATTGTTGTGCCGTTTGGGTCCCATCCATTCGGAGATAGCATATGCGTCGTTATACCGATACTATGCATATTGTCACGCATAACCCGAGTTCGCGAAACAGCCGTATTCGTATCCGCAGGATCTAATGTTATGCATTCAGGCCTGTAAGAGGCGTTTATGTAGGCCCCCACGACAAGCCGGCCTTTGTGGCTCGGCGATGGGTCTCCATCAACCGCCAGCAAAGTGAACTTCATCGCGAACGCGTCGAACACCCTGATGTCAGAGGCAAACAATGGGTTATTCGGATCGTTTTTCGTAGCGACATATCCGAAACTCCGTTCGCCAGGCGTGGTCCCGGGAAAATAGATGACAAATTCTACCCCGGGCCCGGGTATGTCTCTTTTTTCGACAATGCTTGATTTTGAGCATACGTGTTTGTTGGTCTGGCCAAGCATTGTCATCAGTGCGTTGTCTGAGAGAGTGAAATCTTCCGCGGTAAGCGGGCTTATAAAGACCAGAATCAATAATAGTACCGTTACTGCTATTGCCGGATTAGACACTTTCTTCATAATTGTACCCTCTGCATAATCTACTCTTCGCTCGTTTATGGGCCGCACTTCGATTATGCTTAATATATACTGGTTTCGAGCATTTTGCAAGATATTTTTTGACATTTTCCTGCTAGGAAATCGCTGTGCAGACTAATACTTTCTATTCAGGATTTTTTATTCAGCAGCTTCTTGCTTCGCAGGATGTGGTAATAGTGCTGGGCGAAGCGGTGAGCTTCGTCTCGTATGTACTGCAGCAGCTTGCGGACGGGCGAATGAGCAGGCAGTTTCAGTGGTTTGCTGCTGCCCTGCAGGTAAATCTCCTCCTTTTTCTTGGCAATAGAGGCGATTTTTATAGTAGGAGCGCCCATTTCTCGCAACGCCGCCTCAGCGGCGTGTAAATGACCCAGACCGCCGTCGATTAAGATAAGGTCGGGCCAAAGCTCCTCTCCCCGCTGGGCGTATTTGTATCTGCGTTTGACTACTTCGGCAATCATTGCATAGTCGTCGATGCCTTTTACTGTCTTTATCTTGAATCGCCGATAGCCGCTCTTAAACGGCCTGCCGTCGATGAATTTAACCAGCGACCCGACTGCCTCAGCTCCTGCGATGTTGGCTACGTCGATGCCTTCAATAATTCTGACCGGCTGCGAACATTGCAGCATTTCTCGTAGCTTCAGGAGTGCTTCGGTCGGGTCAGCGGCAAAGACCTCCGGCTGGACGTCTTCGTCGGGCAGGCCGCGGCGGTCGAGCCGTTCGATTAGCCGGATACGGTCACGAAGCATTGCAGCTTTTTCGTATTGGAGCTTCCCGGAGGCCTCGGACATTTGCTTTCGTAGCTGGCGCAGGATTGTCGAACGCTTCGACCGCAGGAATTTAATAAAATCGCGGATGATTCTTTTGTAATCTGCTTTAGCAATTTTGGCTGCGCAGGGAGCAGCACATTGCCTTATACTGTATAGTATGCAAGGCCGAAAAAATCTGAGTTTTGGGTCATTTTCTCTGATATCCAGTGTGCAGGTTCGAAACTTGAATATTTTCTGCAATTCTACTAATACCTGCCGAAGTTCTTTCGCGCTGGCGAAGGGCCCGAACAATCTGCTGCCGCTTGGCCGGGGCTTTCGTGTGATATAAACGCCTGGAAAATCTTCGCCTGTAGTTATCTCAAGGTAAGGAAATGTCTTGTCATCGACAAGGTCGGTATTATAAGGCGGGCGAATGTCCTTTATCAGCCGGGCCTCTTTTAAGATGGCATCGACTTCCGTTTCGGTCTCCAGGAAGTCAATGGTTTTAACTTTATCTATCATTTCGACGATTTTGGGCCCGCGTGAGATGGCCAAATCACCCCGCACCTGAAAATAACTGGCAACTCGCGAGCGTAAATTCTTGGCCTTACCGATGTAAAGGACCTTGTCCTTTGGGCCTTTCATAAGATAAAGACCGGGGCTGGTCGGAAAGCCCTTTATGTGCCGGCGAATCGCTTCAAAACGCCCTTTTTCTTTAGTAGAGGCCATTTTTTCGTATTTTATCCGTTAGTTTTGAAAAAACCTAAAACCCGTAAAAAGCAATCTATTTTAGCTCTGCGTCATAGCCGACAAAAGGATTTTCTGCCCTTTTTTGCAGTGTGACGAGGCAAAATGTTTACCAATTTGCCGCGGGGCGATACAATTTGCTCGACTTTTCAAGGCTGTTTAATAAAAAGGACTCATTATGCAACCGAAAATCGATTTGAAACCGAACCAGACTATCGTTTTTATCGGCGACAGCATAACCGATATGGGAAGAAATCAGCCGGAGTACAGTCCCCTTGGCGCAGGTTACGTGAACTTTGTCGGCAATTTGCTCCTGGCAAAGTACCCTCATTTGAATCTCAATATCATAAATACCGGTATCAGCGGTAATACCATCCGTGACCTGAAGAACCGCTGGGAAGAAGATTGTCTTGAGTACAAGCCGGATATCTTGAGTATCCTTATCGGTATAAATGACCTGTGTCGTCAGTATGGCGAACCCGAAAAGAAGCCCGCTGCTGTGTATCCCGATGAATATGAGTCGACATACAGGCAGTTACTTTCGCTCGTCTCGGCGGAGCGAGCCGTAGCCGGGCAGGTAAAACAGAAATGTAACAGCCGGCTTGTGTTAATTGAACCCTTTATGTTTTGTAATGATTTAGAAAATAAAATTTTTCAGGACCTGCGGCTCTACATTCGGATAGTCCATCGATTGACAAATGAATTTAATGCTGTCCTGGTGCCGTTACAAAGCAGTATTGATGAACAAATCAAGCAGACGCCGCCGGAGAAATGGTCACAGGATTCGGTACATCCTTACACCTGGGCTCATGCATGGATTGCTCGAAGGTGGCTCGAAGCTACAGGTTTATAAAAAAGTTTTTCCTGTAAATTTTTTTTCACTATAGGTTTAGTGACTGTAAGGATTAATAGAAAAGGTAAATAAATTTATCGAAAAATTCTGACTTTAGTCTTTACAGTTTATCAGATTATCATTAGTCTGCCGATACTGACTTTAGAGCTTTTGTTACTATATCTGGAGTAATTCCTGTTTTTTCCTACTACATGTAGTGGTATCAGCGACCTTAGTTTTTTGTCCGGGAGGCATGTAAAATGTCCTGTAACTTCGAGCCAGAGAATCCCTTTAAGGGCCAGCAATCACAACCCGAAACCTCTGTTAAAAACGGCCGGTCAAAGGGTTTGGAAATAGAGCATTTCTTTTCAATCCCCGGTGTGCATCCTTTTGAACAGCTCGAATGGGAAGTGCGTTCCGCCAGGATTCTAAGCGACTCTGGCCAGGCAATCTTTGAGCAGGACAATATTGAAGTTCCGGCGTCCTGGAGCCAGTTGGCAACAAAGGTCGTGGCGAGCAAATACTTTTATGGTGATATCGGCTCGGGCCAGCGGGAGCACTCACTAAAACAGCTTGTCCATCGGGTTTGCAGGGCCATCGCTGACCGTGGCCAAAGAGACGGTTACTTTGCTACCGGCGAACATGCCGAGACCTTCTATAATGAGTTGACCTGGCTGTGTATAAATCAATACGGAGCATTCAATTCGCCTGTATGGTTTAATGTAGGCCTTTTCGATGTCTATGGAATTAACGGCAGCAGGCACAATTTCCATTGGGACCCGCAGTTACAAACCACAGTTGTTTGTAAAAACAGCTACGAATACCCGCAGGCATCTGCCTGTTTCATACAGTCGGTTGAGGATTCGATGGAAGATATAATGCGTCTGGCGACCAGCGAGGCAATGCTCTTCAAGCACGGCTCCGGCACTGGAACGGACCTTTCTACTCTGCGGAGCAGTAAAGAGAAGCTCTCCGGCGGGGGCAATCCATCCGGGCCTTTGAGTTTTATGAGGGTCTATGACCAGATAGCAGCGGTAATTAAATCGGGTGGAAAGACCCGCAGGGCGGCAAAAATGCAGTCGCTGAAGGTCACTCATCCCGATATTAAGGAGTTCATTACCTGTAAGACCGAGGAGGAAAAGAAGGCCTGGGCACTTATCGAGGCCGGTTACGATGGCGACCACAACAACGAAGCCTACAGCAGCGTAATGTTCCAGAATTCCAATCTGTCCGTACGTGTAACGGATGAATTTATGCAGGCCGTGGAAAAGGATGCAAAATGGACTACCTATGCTGTAACAACCGGTGAAGAGATGCAGGAGCACTCGGCGCGTGAGTTGATTGATTTAATTGCCGAGGGCACGAGGATTTGCGGTGACCCGGGCGTTCAATACGACAGCACCATCAACCGCTGGCACACCTGCCCGAATTCCGGGCCGATTAACGCTTCGAATCCCTGCAGTGAGTATATGTTCATTGATAATTCCGCCTGCAATCTGGCTTCACTGAATCTTATGAAGTTTCGCAAAGATGACGGTTCATTCGACGTTGAGACCTTCAAAAAGGCGATTCGGCTGTTCATCATCGCTCAGGAGATTCTGGTTGATAACGGCAGCTATCCGGACAAATCGGTTGCCGTAAACAGCCATTTGTTCCGCCCCCTTGGCCTGGGTTTCGCTAATCTCGGCTCGTTTATTATGAGCCAGGCACTCTCTTATGATTCCGACCAGGCAAGGGCATTGGCCTCGGCCATCAGCGCTATTATGACGGGCGCTGCTTACGTGGCAAGCGCCGAATTAGCGCAGATAATGGGGCCTTTTGAACAATTCAGCGAGAATCGTGATGCGATGCTCAAGGTTATTAACATGCATCGCCAGCATGCTTTTGATATTCCGGAATCTCATTGTCCGGACTATTTGCGTAATGCTGCCAAGGATGCCTGGGACCACGCCCTTGACGCCGGAACTAAAGTGGGTTTTCGCAACGCTCAGGTGACCGTTCTTGCCCCGACCGGAACTATCGGTTTTATGATGGACTGCGATACCACGGGTATTGAGCCGGATATTGCGCTGGTTAAATACAAACTGCTGGCTGGCGGCGGAATGCTAAAGCTTGTTAACAAGACCGTGCCGATGGCTCTCGAGCGGCTTGGCTATAGTATCGACGACATAAAGTCAATCAACGACTATATTGACAAAAATGAAACTATCGAAGGGGCAAAAAAGCTTAATCCGGACCATTTGCCAATCTTTGACTGTGCTTTTAAGCCGCGAAACGGCAAAAGATTCATCCATTATATAGCGCATCTGAAAATGATGTCCGCCGTCCAGCCGTTTATATCCGGTGCCATAAGCAAGACCATCAATATGCCGAAGGAAACTACTGCTGAAGAGATTTCCGCGGCTTATATAGAGGGCTGGAAGCTCGGCTTAAAGGCCGTGGCAGTTTATCGCGATGGCTCCAAGAAGCTCCAGCCGGTTTCTACCAAAAAGCACAAGCAAGCCAAAGCTGAGGCTGCTGAGCCACTCAAAGCCCGCCCGTACAGACATCGCCTGCCCGATACACGCCAGAGCTTAACGCATAAATTCTCCGTTGCAAATCACGAGGGCTACCTGACGGTGGGTTTATATGAGGATGGTCAGCCGGGTGAGCTGTTTATCACTATGGCCAAGGAAGGTAGTACCATCGGCGGTCTTATGGATGCAATAGGCACCTGTACTTCAATGGCCCTGCAATATGGCGTGCCGCTGATTACTCTCGTGGACAAGTTCCGCCACGCCCGTTTTGAGCCGTCGGGGATGACCTCGAACAAGGATATTCCCTTTGCCAAGAGTTTGATTGACTATATCTTCTGCTGGCTGGGCTGTCAGTTCATTCCGGGTTATGCGGAGAAAAATACCCCCAACAGGGCACCTGCCTCGACAACAACGAGCAGGAGTGTAACAACCGCCAAACAATTGGTGGAAAAGACCAAGGACCTGGCGCAAAAAATTGCCGAAGCAAAGGCCGGCTCAAAGACTAAAGCACAGCCTGTCCCGAGCAAAGTCGAGGGAGACCAGGATTCTTCAGAGTCGAAACAGGAGAGTAAACAGCCGTCTTTAAGCTCTACAAACAGATTTGCCAACCTGGCGAGCCGTATCAGGACTTTGGTAGGCGCGAACGTTTCTGATTCCTCCTTGTCCGCCGAAGCCTCGGCGAAGGCGGATGAGCAGTTGCAGTCTGAGTTGGAGGCCTTGGAGCAGTTTAACGCCCAGTTTGCACATTTCAGCGATGATGCCCCTGCCTGCGATATCTGCGGCTCGATTACGGTCCGCAACGGCACCTGTTACAAATGCTACAACTGCGGAAATTCTATGGGCTGCTCATAGAAATGATTATTGGGGTCTCGCGGGGGTAACAGTTGCCCACTTGGCATAATCGAACGGCGCCAGCAAACGGAAGGCGGCGGCGAGTTTGGCGATTGGCGGCAGGTCGGTATTGCGCTGGAAAGCGAAGCCACGCTGATGAACCAGCCGCGCGGTGTGCAGCTTGAGTACCGTGTCAAGGCCATAAACACCGGCGGCGAAAGTTTGCCATCTAACACCGTTGCGGTGGTTTTGTGAGAAAAGGATAAATGGCTGCGTAGTATGCAGAAGCCGTATAAGCAGAAGTTGGGAAATCCA
>CAYWUO010000083.1:0-9170 GCA_964461285.1 uncultured Pirellulales bacterium | reverse complement strand
CCCCTGCGTTAAGCGCCGAATGTGAAAGTTAATCAGCGCTTTTTATAAAAAGCCGGCCTTATACCGATTACCAATATTACTATGTAGCGGCAAATGTTGCACCCGGCCAGCAAATGCCCGTGCTTCGTTCGCCGCTGGCCGAGCAGTTATATAATGACCTTGCCTACGGTAATTTTCAAATCGAGCAGGACGGCAAAATCGTGACACCTTTCTATAGAGACGAACAAATACAATCAGGCCAGCAGGACAAATTCTCTCACGAGGTGAACCTTCAGATAGATAATATCGAGCGGAATTTACTGCCTGCATTGGTTTCGACATCCGGTGCTTTCGGGCTGCCTTCCAAAGACGTTGTCGCATCGAGTAAAGAGCAGGTACAGATTGGAGATGCCCTGAAACCAGCAGTTGGCGGAGAAAAAGCCATCAAAAAACAACCTGCCAAAGGTGAACCGGGCCGGGCCAAAGAATACGCTATCGAGAGTCTGAAACAAGATTCCAAAAAAACGCAGGTCCTCGTTCAGCCGCGTTCGGTTGTCGCTTCCAATACTACGCAGGATATGACGTCTGCAGGACAACAACGCGCAACCGGCGATGAAGAAACTCCTGAAACTGAAAAACCCGCACAGACAACTATGCAAATAGCAGCAAGTCAGCCATCAGATGATATTCATCAGTATGATGAGGCAGGCGACGTCAGCCAGGCAGAACCACGCGAAAAACAAGAATGGCAAGGTCAAGAGAACACCGATTTGAATGAAGGACAATCCCTGGCTGCGGAGCCGGCGCCACAGCAGGTCCAAACCGAAACCGTGCAGATTCGCATCGAACCTTTTGTGCCGGTAGTGGTGCCAGGTAAAGATGCGGAACAATCCGTATTCGGCGGTCAGGTTTTTCTGCTCAGGCATGTTCAAATCGAAGACAGGCGCCTTTTGCAGGGTTTTCAGCTAAATGAAAATAAACTAATCGAGGAGGTCAAAGAGTCAGCAGAGCGAACCGTATCGACGCGAGAACGAATGAATTTCGAATTGCCACAGATTAAGCAGGGAAAAGACTATGCTGCAGCAACGGAAACCGGCGAGGTTGCATATACGGCAATTCTGGATTTTGGATTCGGGGATTTGGTGTTAAATCTTATAGAAGCCGACCCCGCGTGGATAAGTAAAAAGACAGATTGGCTGCGAAACTGGTATTTTATTATTATCACGATAGTGCTTTTTGCGGTAATGCTCGCTTTGGCGAGCTTGTGGCGCAATGCCAGGGCACAACTCAAACTCGCCCAGAAAAAAGATGATTTTATATCAGCGGTTTCGCACGAGCTCAGAACGCCTTTGACCTCGATAAGAATGTACTCGGAGATGCTCGAAAAGGACTGGCTCAAGTCGGAGGACAAACGCAATGAATATTACAGAAATATGCGTCAGGAGAGCGAGCGTCTCAGCCGGCTGATAGAAAATGTGCTGGACTTCTCGCGCATCCAAAGAGGGCGAAAAAAATATGCATATAACGTTGGCGATATCAACAAATGTATTTCGGATGTGGTTGAGATGATGAGGCCCTATGCTGCCCAGAACGGCTTCTCGATAAAAACGGATTACGGTCAGATTAGCCAAACGGCTTTTGATGGCGATGCGGTTATGCAGATAGCTGTTAACCTGCTGGACAACGCAGTCAAATATGCACGCAATGCCGAGGATAAAACAATTACGGTCCGAACAAGAAGCGATGAACAATATATCCTTATAGAGGTCGAGGACCACGGCCCGGGCGTGCCTCATCTGCAGCGCAAAAAAATATTCGAGGAGTTCTACCGTATCGGCTCGGAATCCACACGGGAAACTACCGGAACGGGTCTGGGCCTTGCGCTGGTGAAAAAATTCGCGCAGGCACACAACGGATTTGTCGAAATCATCACCGCCAAACCAACCGGCGCCATCTTCAGGGTGGCCCTGGATATCCAGATGTAACCTAATACAGCATTTTGTAAATCCGCCGAAGATGGATAAATCTGCTATAGAAATAGCACCAAAAACCAACAATCCCATTTTCCCCCCAAAAAAATCATTGATTTTTCCACCGATAAATAATATAATTTCTGATAATACAAAGCGATGTAAATCCCTTTAGAAAACTCAGGAGGAGCTCGTCACAGCGAAGGCCCAAGCCGTAGCAGGAGAGCATGCCTCAGCCGGATTTTCCTTCTAATAGGGTAAAATCGTGTATGAAACAAATATATAGGAGGATAAAAAATGCGATTTGGTAATGTTTTCAAGAAAAGACTTTTATTGGTTGCAGTAACTACAGCTATTTTCTCTCTCTTTACGTGCCGAGCGGCTTTGGCCGAATCGGGTAAGATTATCGGCTGGGGAGAACGGGTCGTCGGTGTTGACCTGTCAGGCGGCTTTACGGCCATCGCTGCAGGCTACTACCACAGTCTGGGCCTGAAAAGTGATGGCTCAATAGGGATGTGGGGAAGAAACAACCATGGCCAGTGCAATATCCCTTCGCCCAATAGCGATTTTATAGATGTCACCGCCGGATATGCGCACAGTCTCGGCTTGAAGGAGGATGGCTCTATCGTGGCTTGGGGGGCAGGCGGACCAGGGCAAAGTGAATGGCCACATTACGGCCAGTGTGATGTGCCGTCACCCAATAGCGGCTTTATCTCCATCGCCGCCGGATATGCGCACAGTCTGGGCCTGAAAGGTGATGGCTCTATTGTCGCGTGGGGATACAACAGCGACGGTCAGCGTGATGTGCCTTTACCCAATAACAACTTTATAGCCATCGCCGCAGGCGCTTTTCACTCGCTTGGTTTAAAGGAGGATGGATCTATCGTGGCTTGGGGACATAACGACTATGGCCAATGCGATATACCATCACCTAATAGCAGCTTCATCTCTATCGCCGCAGGATATGGGCACAGTCTTGGCCTTAAGGAAGTTCATTCGGTCGTAGCGTGGGGAAAAAACAACCATGGCCAGTGCGATATTCCTTTTCCCAATAGCGGCTTTATCGACGTAGCCGGAGGCTACGAACACAGTTTGGGACTGAAAAGTGATAGCTCTGTCGTGGCTTGGGGGTCCAACAGCGAGGGCCAGTGCGATATTCCTTTTCCCAATAGCAGCTTTGCAGCCGTCGCCGCAGGCTACGAACACAGTTTATGTCTAAAGAAAGATAATTCGGTCGTCGCCTAGGGCGACAGCGAATATGACCAGTGCAATATACCTTCGCCGAATACCGGCTTTATCGACGTAGCCGCAGGCGGCAGGCACGGTCTTGGCCTGAAAGGTGATAATTCGGTCGTGGCGTGGGGATACAACTACGCAGGCCAGTGCGACATCCCTTGGCCCAATAGCGGCTTTATATCTATTAGCGCAGGCTACGACTATAGCTTGGGCCTGAAGGAAAATAATTCGGTCGTGGCGTGGGGGTCCAACAGCAATGGCCAGCGCGATGTCCCTTGGCCGAATACCGGCTTTGTCGCCATCGCAGCAGGATATGAGCACAGTCTTGGCCTGAAGGAAGATAATTCAGTCGTGGCGTGGGGAAATAACTACTATGGCCAGTGCGATATCCCCGAGCCCAATAGCGGCTTTATCACCATCGCCGCAGGTAGTAACTGCTCGATTGGCTTGAAGGAAGACAGTTCTATCGTCGCCTGGGGAAACAACGACAATGGCCAGTGCGATATCCCCGAGCCCAATAGCGGCTTTATCGCCGTCGCTGCAGGTGCTGGCCACAGTTTAGGACTCAAAGAAGACGGCTCTATCGTCGCCTGGGGAGACAACGACTCCGGTCAGTGCAATGTACCAGAGCCCAATAGCGGCTTTATCGCCATCGCTGCAAGCGGTAGCCACAGTCTGGGACTGAAAGGTGATAATTCGGTCGTGGCATGGGGAAGAAACGACTATGGCCAGTGCGATGTGCCTTTTCCCAATAGCGGCTTTATCGCCATCGCCGCAGGCAAGTGGCGCAGCCTTTCGATAATAAAGATTTGTCAGTATGAACTTGACGGAGACTTAAATGATGATTGCAGAGTTGACTTTTATGACTTTGCAATAATGGCGGAAAATTGGTTAATCGACTTTAACTTTCCAGATTTAGGAGAAATGGCTGAAGACTGGTTAATCGACTGCGATATAGATCCGAACAACCCGGCCTGTGTGCCGAAATAAAGAAAAAACAAAAAATGCAAGGTGCAAAATTAAGGAAGTCCTCAATAAGAAATTCCATAATTTTGACTTTTAAGCTTTAATTTTTTCTTTCTTATGTTTGTTCGGCTGGGCCGAAACAAATAAAGGAAATAAGGATTAAACCGGCACCGGCAAAAAACAGGATTATCCGCCGGTGTGGCTCGCTACAGCGAGTGAGCCACGCAGGTACATTCGGCTCAATCAATTCCTGGTTATGGTCTTTCGCCAGGACCTTTCGGGCGGCTTTATCGCCGTCGCCGGAGGCGGTCTGCCAAAATGGTGGGGAAAAGTGGGTTTTGGATGTACGTGCTCGACTTTTTGGCGGTTTCCGGCATGACATGCTTGATTTTTAGAGACAGATTTGATATCATATTAAAAAAGAGGTTCAGGGGTGTAGCAGAGCTAATATTTGCGATGTTATATAGGAAATCCCAGACTATTTGACAAATTGTTAAAATCATTATCACTGTACAACTTAATAAACCGTTTGTTCTGGTCACGAAAGCTTTCGGGAATAGCAACAACGGCGTTAGGAGTATCAAAATGAGAACAAAACCAATCCTGTTATTGCTTCTATTGAACATATTTGTGGTCGCTAATTCATTAGCTCAGGAAATTCCCCTGGTTTATGATGTTGAGAACACGGGCGCGGATTGCAATGCGCCGCCTTTACCGGCTTTCGCCGATCTCCCAATTATTGAACCTCTGACCGACCCGTTCGAGTGGTCCGATGGTAGCAGCCGCTCCACCGACTTCAACGACTGGAGTTGCCGACGCGCTGAAATCAAAGCTGAGTTCGAGCATTATGAGATTGGACCCAAGCCAGATCGTCCGAACGACATTACTGCCAGCTACTCTGGAGGCACACTTACAGTGAATGTAACTGTGAATGGAAACACGCTCACGCTGACTTCGGCAGTTACCCTCCCCTCGGGGGACGGACCCTTCCCTGCAGTTATCGGGATGGGTAGTGGTACAGGTAGTCTCCCATCTGACATCTTTACCAGTCGCAATATTGCACAAATTCCATACAACTTTGGGCAGGTAATGGCCTGGGAGCAAGTCCGCGGCAGTGAACCGATCAACGCGCTTTACCCTGAGCTTACTTATATGGGTGCCTACAGTGCATGGTCCTGGGGAGTTAGTCGTTTAATCGATGGCTTGGAGCTGGTTTCAGAGGATCTCAACATAGATCTAAACCACCTGGCCGTAACCGGCTGTTCCTTTGCAGGTAAAATGGCACTGTTTGCCGGGGCGTTTGACGAGCGTATCGCGCTTACAATTGCCCAGGAGTCGGGTGGCGGAGGCGCCGCAGCGTGGCGTGTCTCGGAGACCCTGGGAGAGGTGGAAAAATTAGGTGCTACCAGTCATGTTTGGTTTATGGAATCCATGTTCCAATTTTCCGGCAGCAATGTTTCGAAATTACCAATGGATCATCATGAGTTAATGGCAATGGTGGCGCCACGTGCGTTGTTAGTGCTCGGAAACCCGCCTTGGGTATGGTTGGCAGGAGAGTCGGGCTACGTCTCTTGTAGGGCTGCACATGAGGTATGGAAAGCTTTTGGCATAGACGATAGGTTCGGCTTTTCTTATGTCGGGGGACATGACCACTGCGCACTCCCAACCAGCCAGAGACCAGAGGTGGAGGCCTTTGTGGAAAAGTTCCTCCTTGATAACGCGAGCGCTAATACAGACGTCACAATCGCCCCTGAGTACACTTCCGTCGACTACGCTCGCTGGTTTGAGTGGTGGGGAACTGGAGATCCGGTTTTCCCGGGCCAAGGGGATTCCAATACGGTAACGTTTGAAGCTGAATGTGCAACAGTGGGTACGAATTGGGATATATTAACTGATGCCCAGGCTTCAAATGGACAATATGTAACGGTTACACCTGGTGTACAAAGCCTTTCGTCAGCGCCTACCACTACTGCAGACTGGATTGTTATTCCTTTTTCAGTGTCTAATAGTGGAAACTATGCCGTTTTTGGGCGGATAAATTGTCCAACCTATGATGACGATTCCTTCTGGGTAAGAATGGATAGTGGGTCCTGGACGATGCTAAATGGATTAGTTACAAGCGGATGGCAATGGATAACACTTAACAATTATACGCTGACAGCTGGTGAACACATCCTTTACATTGGCTATCGCGAAGATGGAGCCAAACTTGATAAAATAAGCATTTCAGATTGGCCCTTTGCTCCGGCGGGAATGGGTGAAGATGCTCTTGATTTAGCATTTTTCGTAGAGAGATGGCTTAACAGTAATTGCAATTTGCCGGATAATAACTTCTGCAACTGCACCGACATCAATTTCGATGAGATAGTAAATTTCGGAGACTTTGCACTTTTTGCCCCGAACTGGCTTGAAGGAATGTAAAGCAGAGAACTAGTTAATCGATTGTAATATGAACCCGAATAATCCGGCCTGTGTGCCGAAATAAAGAAAAAACAAAAAATGCAATGTGCAAAATTAAGGAAGTCCTCAATAAGAGATTCCATAATTTTGGTTTTTGAACTTTATTCTTTTCTTTCTTATGTTTGTTTAGTTCGTTCGGCGGGGCCGAAACAAATAAACGAAATAAGGATTAAGCCGGCACCGGCAAAAAACAGGATTATCCGCCGGCGTGGTTCACTACAACGAGAAAGCCACGCAGGCATCGTCGGCCCAATCAACACCCGATTATGGTCTTCTGCCAGGACCTTCCCGGCGGCGATTTGCAAGTTGTTAGTTGCTTTCGGGTAAATAGTGTCTGCATCGTCAAATTCTGCGCCGAGGATTGCAGGGGCGATACGCCTGGCAAAATTCGGGTCTCTTTCGATTTCCTCCAGAAGAGCATTGTAATCTTCAATTAAGGATTTGAGGTGATTAGTGCGCTGCTGCTGAGTGTGCAGGAGCTGCTTATTATGATAAAACGCAAGCAAAACATCGCAAAGAATAGAGCCGCTGAGCACCATCGCGCCGATGCCAAAAAAGACACAAAAGAAAAACGCCCGTACGATATTCCGGCCTTGCATACCCATAAGAAGTGGTAACTGGTAATTGGTAATTGATTAGGTGGTTATTATTTAACCGTCTAACCAGTTACCAAAACAAATTTTTCTTAGACTGAATAAACCGGCAGCTGTTCTCTCAGTAATTCGTAAATCTTTTTATTTTCCTTTATGGCCTGTCCGGCGGTTTTAGTAAACAGGACTTTCAATTCGTCGAAGTCCATAGTCTTCAGGCCAGCCAACTGCTTCTTTTGTCCGTCGCCGGCATTTGCGGCAATAAATTTTGCCATTGTTTCGGCGGCCATTTCGCGAATAAGCTGCCAAAGCTCCTTGCCCTGGCTGGCGGCAATGGCCCTTCCCAGGGCCAATGACAAGGACAAAATGGCGTTCATTCCCAGGACGCCTTTTCTTTGCATCACACTTATTTGCTCCTGCGGCGAGGCCTTGTCTGAAAGGACGCCAATAGCCACAGCCTGGTCTCTCTCCAGAGACAGCATCTGACGGTCCACATCCAACAGGCCGCCAAGCTGCGAAAGCTTTTTGCCTATAAAGGCCTTTGCGAGGACGGTCTCAATGTGCTTGACGGCGTCCATACAACCCATGCCTTCATAACGCCTTGCCTTCCTCCATAAAGCCAAAAGCTCATCATCTTTTTTGGCTTTAATCTCAGCAAAATCCAGTGTTTTCTTAAACCGATAGGTACCATCTCCAGCATCATTGAACAGGTCAGGATATTTCTTCGTAATCTCGTTCGGCCGGACAATGCTGTCGACGTAATGTATAGCTTCATCCACTCCCGCTGATGTACCAAGCGGGGTCGAACCCTTAAAACGAACAACCCCTGTTCTTCCCAGGAATAATGTTGCGGCAGCAGAAGGGATACCGGCATTTGTTGCCTCCTCGGTTCCGCTGACACCTTCGATAGCCAGCATCCGCATCAACAAGCCGGCGATGTCGAGCTCAGAAGCGTCCGGCATAATCGATACATCCTCTTTTCCGGTCAGTATCCGAACCAGCTCTTTAATATTTTCCTCTATCTCTTTTCTTTCCTGGTCCGTTATCTCTCTCTGCGCCGACTTTGCCAATGCAATTATTTCCATTACTCGGCCGTATTTCTGCAGCCGTTCGGTATTGGCACCGCCGCCGGCTTTCATCCCGAGTGCGTTCATTGCAGTGGAAATGTCCGCTTCGAACGGGTCGTTCGGAGACTTGGAGCGGTGAGAAACCACCAATTCCGCACCGTAAGCCAGCGAAGTCAGCATAGCAAGCACGGTCTCGGACAGGGTTCCAATCTGGTTTGCCTTTATTAGAGAGGCGTTGATTTCGCCTCCCTTGGCGCAACTTTCGATATTCTCATCCTTTGTCGTAACAAGGTCATCTCCAATAATAAATATCTTGTCGCCAAGCTCCTTCATCAGGAGCTTCCATCCGGCGTGGTCTATTTCGCCAAAGCCATCTTCTATCGAGAGGACCGGAATGTCATTGTCCATTGCCTGTTTGTAAAGCTCCAGGACCTCATCACGGCTCATATCAACCTTGCTCTTGTCCCGCCAGAAACGATACATACCGACCGAATCCTTTTGGCCGGTTTCCTGCCTGTATGCATTTTCCAGCTCAGAAGCGGCCGGGTCCAGCGCAATGGCCACATCTTCACCGGGGACATATTCGCAATCGAGGATGGCCTGTTTCATCAATCTCCACATTCTCTGCTCAGGAACCTTGTCCTGCGGCTCTTTGTCAACGTAAGGTGCTATGCCTCCTTCGAGTCCGATGCCCATAACCTTCGCACCGGGGGCCGACTCCATAATCTCCTTCAAGCGGTATTGCAGCTTGACCGTCATCTCCTGTGCCTGCTCATACGTCTTTGCCGAAAGGGGCATAAACATACTCTCCTGCATACTAATATTGCTCTCAGGATACTCTTTTTCCGTATGCCGGCCTCCCATAGCACAGTTTCTGAACTGCCAGGGCGCTTTTACCTTTG
>CAYWUO010000082.1:0-9273 GCA_964461285.1 uncultured Pirellulales bacterium | reverse complement strand
TATAGTATATAGAGTTACGTTTTATAGTGTTTCTGTGTCGGCAAAATAAAGCAAGCCAGCTTAAATATGCCGGTGCATAACTGGCCTATAATAGCAGTATTGGCAGTAATTCCGATACTGGCTGGACTTTATATCGACCGTTTAGCTCCGGCTTTTTGCTGCGCAGCTTTGGGTACAATTCTTCTTTTTGCCGGGATGATTCTGCTGTTACTATATAAAGGCAGTACCCCTATCACCCGCATTCATAAAGGTTCGTCATTTTACCTGGTAGTTTTCACCGCGATGATAGTCTTTGGTACGTTTGAGCAGCTGTTACTCTGCAAATCACAAAAGAGAAAACCAACAAGAAAAAATCAAACAAAGAAAACAGAGCAATCACCTGACAAGACCGCACCCGCATGGCGAACTACATAGTTTATTAAAACAGAATTTATAGGAGATAAATAATGGATTATACATTTATCCTTGCCCAGGCAGCTGAAACTGCGACTTCAACACCAGATGCAGCGGAACAAGCGGTTATACCCATAGACATGATATGGCAGCAAATAACCTCGCTCAACAAGGTCGAAGCATTCACCTTCATCTCTTTCGGCGTAGTATGTCTGTTCTATGGCTGGCGAGTTTTTAGAATATTGGTAGCCATAAGCTTTGCCCTAATCGGACTATTTGTAGGAGTTTATACGAACCAGGTACTTATCGGAGGAAATGAAATCTGGCTGGGCATTATATGTATGGTACTTTTTGCAGCTTTCTCAATACCGATGATGAGGTGGGGAGTATGTCTTTTAGGCGCAGCAGCGGGCGGAGTAATCACAGGCGGGTTCTGGTTTGCTCTCAATATGCCGCAGGAATACATCTGGGCAGGGGCGCTTATTGGCGTTGTCGCAGGCGGTATGATTTCATTTATCGTTTTCAAAATCGCGGTCATTCTCTTTACAAGCTTAGGCGGCAGCGGCCTGATGACAGTAGGTATTCTGGCGATAATATACCAGTATCTCGGTGTAGCCGAGAAATTGGAAGAACTCGTACTAACTGAAAGATGGTTTTTGCCTCTTATGCTGATGCTGCCCACAATAGCCGGTATACTCCTGCAAAGCAAATTCATCAAAAGCTCCAAAAACTTCCGTATCTGACCTATGCGCTTTTGGAATATTCGGCCATAGCTACCGAACCTGCGAAGTGGATTTTACCCTTGCAAAATCACCTTTTTGGCCTTACAATCTTTTTCAAACAGAGTCATTATGACTACAATCGAATTTCGAGAATCGAGAAATGTTTGAGTCTCTAACCGAAAAATTCAATTCGGTCTTCCGGTCGCTGTCCGGCAGGGGCAGAATCACCGAAGCCAACATCTCCGATGCCATGCGGGACGTTCGCAAGGCCCTTTTAGAAGCAGATGTCAGTTACAACGTCGTAAAACAATTCTGCAAGGATGTTACCCAGGCCGCTATCGGTGCTGATGTTATAAAGAGTCTGCATCCGAGCCAGGTTATGATAAAAGTCGTCAGTGATGAACTGACCAGGCTGATGGGGCCGGTCGATACACGCATCTATTTTGTCTCTCCCGGTCCTACGGTAATTTTGCTTGCCGGCCTGCAGGGAGGCGGTAAAACCACCACTGCCGCGAAGCTCGGCAAATATCTGGTTGCAAACGGTAAAAGGCCTCTTCTCGTCGCCGACGACCTGCAAAGACCCGCTGCAATTGAGCAACTTGTCATTCTCGGTGAGCAAACAGGTATCGATGTTTATAAAGAAGACAGCAAAAACGCTGTAAAGGTCGCGAAAAACGCAATAAAACACGCCAAAGATAACGGCCACGATGTTGTCGTTCTCGACACCGCTGGTCGGCTGCATATCGACAAAGAAATGATGACCGAGATAGCTGATGTCGCAAAAGCCGTTACCCCCCACCAGATTTATCTCGTCTGCGATGCGATGACCGGCCAGGACGCCGTTATCTCCGCCAAAGAGTTTAACGAGCGTCTCGAGCTTGACGGCGTCATCCTTACAAAACTTGACGGCGACGCACGTGGCGGGGCCGCTTTGAGCGTAAAGGCCGTCACAGGAAAGCCAATCAAGTTCATCGGAGTCGGCGAAAAACTCGATAAGCTCGAAGAATTCCACCCCGACCGTATGGCCAGCAGAATCCTTGGTATGGGTGATGTCGTAACGCTCGTTGAGAAAGCACAGGAGCAATTCGAAGCCGCCGAAGCAGAGAAGCTGCAAAAGAAAATGGCCAAGGGCACCTTCGGTTTCGATGATTTCCTAAAACAAATGCAGGCCGTCAAGAAAATGGGGGGCATGAAAGATATGCTCAAGATGATGCCCGGAATGGGTAAGCAGCTCGACGACTTGGACCTTGACGGCTCGGAGCTAAAGGGAATGGAGGCAATGGTCTATTCAATGACGCCTGTCGAACGTCGCGAGCCGGATATTATAGATTCTTCCAGACGAAGACGAATTGCCACCGGTGCCGGTGTCCAGCCGAACGACGTCTCCGGCTTAGTCAAAACCTTTATGCGAAGCCGCGATATGATGAAATCCCTCAGTGGCGGTGGCTTAGGCGGATTGAAATCACTCTTTTCTGGTGGACTTAATATGAATACATTAAGCACGGCTATGTCCTCCGGCAGAAAAATCAAGCAGCGCTCGAAGCGAAAAAAAGTCATAAAACGCAAAGGAAAAATAAAACGGCGATAAAAAGATGATTACTATTGAGCAATATCTGGAAAAAGTCGCTCGTTTTTCCAACAGCGACTACGGCAAAATGATAAGAGAACAATTCAAGGATATCAACGGCAGCAGCGAGCTGGCGATGCTCGCCGCCCCCAGTAACGAGGAATTGGAACAGCTAAAAACAGCCCTGGCGATTATGACCCCGCAGGAAAAGGAAAAAGCCGACTGTCTGACAGATGAGCAGATACAAAAAATCGCAGCCGATGCTAAAATCGACCCGGCAAATCTGGCGATTTTCATCAATGGCTACATATTACATTGTAAAAAGCCAAAATTTCGTGAGAGGTAATCCCGGGCTAAATAAGCTAAATCCTCGAAAAGACCCCAATTATACGGTTGACAAATTCCACAAACTTATGTATTAAATGTCTTTTCTATCTGGTTGCCTATGTCAGATGGTAAATAATTAACCTTGTAAACGTGTTTCGCAATGCCGGTTACGTCTGGTCTGCGGAAATTGATTATAAACTATTAAGCAAAGGAAAAGATTATGGCAGTAAAATTAAGAATGATGAGGATAGGCAGGCGGCATCGGCCGTTCTTTAGAATCAACGCGGTCGAATCACGCAACCCGCGGGATGGAAAAATTATTGAAAAGCTCGGCCATTACGACCCAATTGAAAAAGTTCCTGAAAAACAAATTATCCTAAACCGCGAACGTATCGAATACTGGCTTGATAAAGGTGCAATACCCTCTGACGCTGTCTCGCAAATCCTTTTGCGCCACGGTATCAAGCACAAATACGCAGAGCAGCAAGCAGCCCGCCGAGCTAAAGCCAGATCCATAGCCCGCGCCAAAGGCAAGCTCTTCACAAAAGCCGAAAAAATCGCCGTTCAAAAACAAGCCAAGGCAGTTGAAGAAAAGGCCAAGGAAGAAGAAAAGGCCAAGCAGGAGGAAAAAGCCAAGGCCGAAGAAAAAGCCAAGGCCGAAGCAAAAGAAAAGGAGAAAGAAGTAAAAACCGAAGAAGTACAGGAAAAACCTGAAATCGAAGCAGAGCAGCCAAAACCGCAGCCCGAAGAAAAGGCCAAGCTGGAAGCAAAAGAAAAAGCGAAATCTGAAGTAATAGAAGAAAAGGTTGAACAAAAACCGAAAGCCGAGCCCAAAGCCACTGAAGAAGCAGTTGAGCAAAAAGCCGATGTGAAAGCTGAAGCAGTAGAGGAAAAGACCGAGCCAGAACCTGAAGAAAAAGCGAAACCTGAAGCAATTGAAGAAAAAGTCGAGCAAAAACCAGAAGCCGAACCCAAAGCTCAGCCAGTGGAAGAAGAAGCCAAACCTAAAGCAACGGCCAATACCAAAGCAAAATCCACAAGAAAAAAGAAAGAAAACAAGCCTGAACCAGAGGAAAAGGCCGAAGAACCCGAAGCAAAGGAAGAACCACCCACCGAGGAAAAGCAACAATAGCTTACGGCTCCTTTATTTATATTTTTAGCTCCTGATTTATTGGAGGGTAATCTGCTTAAAATGAGAGTTGATATCCTCACCCTATTTCCGGAAACCTTTGATTCGCCCTTGAGCACTTCGATATTAAAAAGAGCTCAGGACAAAGGGCTGATTAATATTATTCTCACTAATATCAGGGATTTCGCTACTAATAGCTACCGAAAAGTCGATGATAAGCCCTATGGCGGCGGCCCTGGTATGGTTATGATGCCCGGCCCGGTCTTTGACTGCTTTGAATACGTCCGGAAGCTCTCACCTGAAAAAGGCCGTGTTATCCTTCTCACTCCCCAGGGCCAAAAATTCACTCAGCAAAAAGCGGTTGAGCTGGGCAAGGAGAAGCGACTTATTTTCATCGCTGGTAAATACGAGGGCTTTGACGAGCGTATCCGCATCGGCCTTGGCGCAGAGCAAATCTCCATCGGCGATTACGTCTTAAATGGCGGCGAACTTGCTGCTATGGTTATTATCGATACTATTGTCAGATTATTGCCCGGCGCCCTCGGCGACGAAGATTCTCCGAAAGATGATTCCTTCAGCGAAGGTCTCCTGGAGTATCCGCAGTATACGAGGCCGGAAGTCTTTCGTGATATGAAAGTGCCTGACATCCTTTTAAGCGGCGACCATAAAAAAATCGCCGAATGGCGGCATCAGCAGGCCATCGAACGAACAAAAAAATCCCGACCAGACCTGCTCAAAGAATAAACATTCAAGGCAATAATTTAGCTGATATCTAAATTCCTCTGAAGCACCCAGCTCGTCCTCATCAACCAAGCCGTAGCCGGTCATGAGGCACGATTCATTTTTCCAGAGCGATTAAATCTTCGTAGGTCTCGCGTTTTCTAATGACACTGAATTTGTCGTCGTCAACAAGCACCTCGGCGGCTCGGGCACGAGCATTATAGTTACTGCTCATACTAAAGCCATAAGCCCCTGCCGTGAAAATAGAAAGTAAATCACCTCGCTTTACCGGCGGCAAAGCCCTGTCTTTAGCGAAAAAATCCGCTCCTTCGCAAATCGGCCCGACCACATCGACAACCTCGGTTCCGTCTAATTGCAGGTCTCTATCCCGCTGGCGCGGAACAAATTTTTCACCTGCCTTCGCAGGCCAGATGAAATGAAAAGCATCGTACAATGGCGGACGAATCAAATCATTCATCCCGGCATCTACAATGACAAATTTTTTCCGGCCACCGATTTTGAGGTATAAAACCTGCGTCAGCAGAATCGCGGCATTGGCTGCAATACTCGCTCCCGGCTCAAGAATGAGCTTAAGATTCTTTCCCTTTAACAGGGGCACAATAGCAGCGGCATAATCGGCAGCCGTCGGGGCAGTACCGGTTATATAATCCGCACCATATCCGCCGCCTATATCCAGTGCTTCAATTGTGAATCCGTCTTTGCGCAATTGTTCAATCAGGGCCAATACCTTTTCAATCGCTTCAACGTACGGCTGGACAGTTTTCCCTGCGGAGCCCAAATGTATGTGAATTGCGCAAAGGTTCACTGTTACATCTCTGCCATACTCGGCAAAGACCTTTCGTGCACGCTCAATATCAACGCCGAATTTGGTCTCCTTTTTACCGGTAGTGGTATATGTGTGCGTTTTTGGGTCGACATCAGGATTGACGCGTAACGCTGCTTTTAGGCATTTACCTTGTTTTTTTGCCAGTTGCAGCAGGTTTTTCAACTCGTCTTCAGACTCGATGTTGAAATATCCAATATTGGCATCTAATGCTTCTGCGATTTCTTTGTCGGTCTTACCTACTCCGGCATACACAATTTTTGCCGGGTCACCTCCGGCTTGCAGGGCACGGTATAATTCGCCGCCGCTGACAATATCAAAGCCGCTTCCTGATTCAGCCATAATTTTTAAAATTTTTATATTACCGCAGGCCTTAACAGAATAGCAAATGGTAGTATCAAGTTCACCGTATGCCTGCTGAATCTTTTGCAGATGTTCTTTGAAAGTGGCTTTACTGTAGATGTAAACCGGCGTTCCAACTTCAGCGGCGATTTTTTCAACATCCAATCCTTCAGCAAACAATTTGCCTTTTTTATAGTGAAAATGGTCCATATTCCTCATCTCTTCGTGATTCTTCTTAGCAAATAACAAAATCTACCTTACTATCAATTGACAGTATATGAAATGGAACGCCTATTGCAAGAACACAGTCGACGATATGTAAATGTCTTCAGCGGCGATATTGTGAGGAAATCACGTTCTAATTACTGCGCACAAACGAAAAAAAGAGCAATTTTTCCTAATCTGATTTGACCATAATCAGCATAAACAGGGATTTTTTATATATCTGCCGTTATAAGTCAGATTTTACAGAATGAGCATAACACCTTGGTATACCAGTATTTACAACAAGCAGAATTGGCCCGGCGAGCAAATAAAACGGAAGATTCCCACATAAAGCAGGAATCTTCCATCTTTGTATTACTTGCTGCAATTCTCTTCAACTGCAGCTTAGTCTCCCTTTCAAACAAATCTAACGAGGGAAACCATCAACTTGCCGGCTTAAACCGGCAGCCCGCTAAAGTCCATAACATAAGCGGGCTGCTAATCAAATTGTTGCACTATCTTTACTTCTTTTTCTTAGCTTTCTTTTTCTTCTTGGCTTTCTTCTTTGTTGCTTTTTTCTTCTTTGCTTTTTTCTTTGCCATTATTTAATCACCTCCTTTGGTTGATTAAAACTACTTCTTAATTTAACTTAACATAGTAATACATACTTTTAATTTACTTTATCCTAAAACTCTGTCAAACAAATAATAAAAAAACATAAAATATTTATATATTTTTTATCGGTCAGATATTTATAAATACTCCATAAAAAATTTTATTTCTCGATATATTAACATACCTGTTCATATTGCTCGTCACCACTTTGCAATGGAACACAGCAAGCTTTACGTTTATAATTTATGTTCCTATTCAAGCTCTGAAAACTACTTTGCGTGATTATTTATGTTAAAAGCGGCTTATTTAACTTGTTTTCTTGTTCTATACTTTTAGTTATAGAAGAAAAAATATTCTTTGTTTTGTTACGGCACATATATTGATAGTATATTAAGGAATGTTATCAATAGAAAAAAACTGATTAATTTTCAAGGTTTAGCTATGTGTTATTATCTTCTGTCAAGTTAAGTTTCCAATTCCTTTAATATGGCTTTTTTTCACAGTTTACTTGTTAATTATTTATGGCTAAGAGAAAAATAATCTTGTTCGGCGGAACCTTCGACCCCATTCATCTTGGTCATACTACTGTTGCTGCCGAGGCAGCCAGGCATATTAACGCGGAGAAAGTTGTTTTCATTCCTGCAAAACGTTCTCCACTTAAGGACTTTTTTCCTGAGGCAAGTGATGCCGACAGATTTGCAATGATTGCTCTTGCGATAGTCGACAGCAAGAAATATGAGCTAAGCGAA
Source organism: uncultured Pirellulales bacterium (assembly GCA_964461285.1). Taxonomy (GTDB): domain Bacteria; phylum Planctomycetota; class Phycisphaerae; order Sedimentisphaerales; family Anaerobacaceae; genus CAZBWE01. Next base: position 1,661 of record CAYWUO010000082.1, on the reverse strand, counting down.
TATGAGCTGAAAAAGCCCGAACCCAGCTACACCCTGGATACTGTGAGGCAATTTAAAGCCGGCTATGGCAGCGAAACTTCCATTCATTGGCTGATTGGTTCCGATAGTATTGATGATTTGCCGTACTGGTATAAAATCGTCGACCTGCTTGACGAATGCAATTTATCTGTAATGCATCGAGCCGGCTTTGCACTGCCGGATTTTTCCAAATTTGAAGATATTTGGGGTTCTGAGCGAGTAAAGAAACTACAGCAGAATGTTATCCAAACGCCCTTGATTGATATAAGCAGCAAAGAAATTCGCAATAGATTAGCCGCCGGTCTGGATATTGCCGATATGCTGCACCCGGCCGTTGCTGATTACATCCGAAAACACAATCTCTATCAATCAAAAGAAATCCGGTAGCACAGGACAGATATGCTATTATTATAATCTGCTTTTTTCAGCTGACTTTATTAGCCAGTTGTACCAGTCGGTCATGCCTTCACCGGTTTTGGCAGATATTGGAAAGATTTCAATAGCTTTATTTAATTTACTGGCATCTGCTTTTGCTCGTTCGATGTCGAAATCATCCTGGGCACCTGCCGCAAGCATATCAATTTTGTTTATCAAAAGCACCTTTGACTTTGCAAATATAGCCGGATATTTAGCCGGCTTGTCATCTCCTTCAGCAACGGAAAGCACAACTATCTTGCCTGCCTCACCAAGCTCAAGAGCTGATGGGCAAACCAGATTGCCTACATTTTCTATAAAAATCAAATTCAAATCGTCAGAAGGCAATTTTTCCAAAGCCCCGCTTACCTGAGCCGCTGATAAATGACAGGCACCATTGGTGTTTATCTGGACCACGGGTGCTTTGGTAGCTCTGATTCTCTCAGCGTCTATGTCAGTTTGGATATCGCCTTCGATAACGCCGATTTTAACTTTGTCTTTCAATTCGTTTATTGTCCTTGTCAGAATTGTCGTTTTGCCCGAGCCGGGGGAAGATATCATATTCAGACATAAAATCCCGTTATCGGTTAAAAAACGGGCGTTTTGGAAGGCATACTCTTCGTTTGCACTTAGGATTTTTTTACGAACATCAATTTTTCGCATCGTTTAATCCTCTTGGAATTCTATTTCCTCCAATAACAATGGCTCATCCGGCAGCAGTTCGAAATCACTGCTTCGGCACTTTGGGCAGTTTGGATTGGAGAAATCAACATTAAAGGGTTCATCGCATTTTTTACATCGCGCTCGTATCGGCTTGTGCTCTATTTCAAGTTTCAGGCTTTCGCAAGATGTGCCTTTTGCAATGGCCTCGAAGGCAAAACAGAGCACTTCATCATTAATAGCGTAAAGCTGCCCACAGCTAATCTTGGCACCGATGGGCTTTATATTTCGCTTCGCAGCTTCATCCGATATTGCAGTCAGAAGATTCTCTGCCACCATCATCTCATGCATCAGCATATCCTCGGCAGTTCTCTTCCGTACGGCATCTGGACAATCCTTCTGCCGCCGATTTTGGTTATCTGTTCCACAACAGGCACATCGCTGGTTTGTACAACTTCGCCGATTATCTTTGCTTCTTTACCCAAGGGGTGCTTTTTGCAGAGACTCAGGCAATCACCAGCTGACTCAGCTGAGACAACCGCAACGAATTTGCCTTCGTTGGCGATGTT
>CAYWUO010000081.1:0-9437 GCA_964461285.1 uncultured Pirellulales bacterium | reverse complement strand
TTGTTCTTAACAGGCATAAAATCTAATGATGGGGAGTTATTATCGGTCTTTATGTGATAAAATTGTTCAAGAGAGGTATATAAAATTCATAAAATAAAATTTTCATTTATGCCTCTTGAAGACAAGAAGGTGTTAATTTGTAGCTGGAAAGTAAATGATAATTGTGAACTAATTTTTAAGGAGGATTACTATGTATAAAAAATTGATTTATTTGTTTTCTGTTGTTTTGTTGCTGTCTCTGGTTTCTACCAGTTACGGTCAAGTTGTGATAGGCAACTGGGAAAATGTTATGGACGGATGGGTCATAGACCCTTGTGCGCCCCCGGGGACAACGACAAGCTATAGCGCAACCGGTGTTACATTAAACTCCAATAGTCTCAAGGTGACCGTTCCTGTGGGTGATTGGAATCAGGCCATACGTATCCCACTTGACGACGAGGGTCTGACTGATGAGTTCTTCGACAATGATGTATTCTCGTTGGACATAACACAGATAGCTTCCGAATGGACAATTATAGACCCCTGTGACCCCAATTTGGGGTGGAGCGATATCCAAGTGATTATAAATGCGGATTCCGACTCAGGGCCTGTCTGGATTGAATTAGGCGCTGATGCCAGTCAATGGAATTACGCGCAAGGTGACAGTTCACGGTCATGTAAGTGGGGCTACTCCGGGGCTAAAGCTCAAATCGACAAGGATACTGTCTCGACTCTCGATATTATAATCGTGTCGAATTACGACCCGAATTACACCTCCGGCGGAGTTTACTACTTCGATAAGGCACGGCTTGAGTCCTTATCCTACCTTAGCGTTATAGGCAACTTTGAAAACGTAATGGACGGATGGGTGCCGGGGTGGCAGGGTGATCCCGTTCTTGTTTTTGCCTCAACCGGTGTTACATTGGATGACATGAGTCTCAGTGTAGATATTAATGACGGCTACTGGTGCCTTTCGTTTAATGCACCGGCGGTACCAGTGAATCTGGGCGGTGTGACGCTAACATTCGACTTGACGATGATAGCTTCGGAATGGCCCAGTCAGCCCTGGACAAAGGTCGGTGATAAGATTGCTCTAAACAGCGATGGTCCCGATGGCTGGAAAGAGTATAGCAATCTCGCTACAGTAATAGACAGGAACACGGGCAATCCGTCCTCTCTCGACTGGGGCGCATGGTCGGGTGATGCATACAGGACCTACAGCCTCGATATTTCAAATTATAACATTACGGGTGCCACTTTTTTCCAGATTAGCATCTCCATGCAGGGCGGAGAATACGCGGGTAGTTTCTATTTTGATAATGTTCGGCTGACAAGCGCCGGGCCGGCTTATAATCCGAAACCAGCAAATAACCAAAGAAAGTTGGATACCGATGTTAATATTAGCTGGACACCCGGATTATATGCCGATAAACACGATGTATATTTCGGCACTAATAAGACCAAAGTAGACACGGCGGACAGGAGCAATCCGATGGGTGTGCTGTGCGAACAGGACTATGGTCCTAATAGTTATGACCCCGGCGAGCTCGAAATCGGCAAGACTTACCACTGGCGGATTGATGAAGTCAATCAGGCGGGCCCGGACCCGGGCTTATGGAAAGGTAATATCTGGACTTTCACAACTGAATATGCCCCTCCGGGTATTGTGATAGGTGACTGGGAAGACAATATGGACGGCTGGCTGCCGCATACGGGCGACCCTGTACTCAGTTACAGTACTACCGGAGCAACTCTGAATGATAAGAGTCTCAAGATTGAAGTTGGAGGTGACGATTGGAACTGGGTTATATTGCTGCCCTTTACACCTGAACATCTTGAATACCTTAAGGCCAACGACATCATATCACTGGATGTAACGTGGGTCACTTCCGAATGGCAGGGCGGTGCCTGGGCCCAGGTTCCAAGTATTGCTATCAATGCCGAGGGCATTGGATGGAACCAGGTGGATCCTCCTACCAGCGATACGAGTAATCCAGGTTCACCAGGAGACTGGGATCCGTTCGATTTCGGCGAAATTGATACAAGGACAATTACCTGGAATTACGGTGATGCTGATATTAATGATGTTGCAGACATTCCCGAAGGCGGGTACTGCTTTTTACAAATCGCAACACAACATGATCCGAGCTTTGGAACCGGTACTTATTACTTCGATAATTTGCGATTCCTCAACAGCAGAGTTGCCTCTAATCCGGAACCGGCTGACCGGGAAACAGATGTGAAGACTAATCCGACTCTTAAATGGAAATCAGGAAGCAAGGCTGTCAAACATGATATATATTTCGGCACTGATTATGACATTGTGAACGATGCCAACAGGACCAGTGACCCCTACAGCATTCGCATAAAGACAAACTATGACTTTAACAATATTGATATCGCAGGTGAAGTCGGAATCCTGTCATTCGATACAATTTACTACTGGAAAATCGACGAGGTAAATGGCACAGAAATCTGGCCGGGCAGTCCCTGGAGATTTACGACCGGACATTTTCTTGTGGTGGACGATTTTGAGTCGTATAATCCGAACCTCACGGGTACGTGGACAACCAGCGGCAATGCAGCTGTAAGTATTTCTACAGACCGTATCCACGGAGGTACCCAGGCGATGGCCTATTTCTACGACAATAATGACCCGCCCTATTATTCAGAGGCCTATGCTAATACTGTTGGGCCAAACAACCTTGAAACCGACAATGATTGGACCGCACAAGGCGTTAAGGCCTTGTCACTGTGGTTCCACGGTGTTCCAGACCTTGACGGCAGCTTCACTGAAGCTTCCGGCGTCTATACGATAGAAGCTGACGGCCGGGATATCTTTGGTACGTCTGACGGCCTCCATTATGGCTATAAGATGGTCAATATCTTAGAGAACCTACCCGCGTCGATTACGGCAAGAGTATTCAGCGTAGAGAATACAGACCCCTGGGCCAAGGCAGGCGTGATGTTTCGCAGTTATTTGGATCCAGACTCCACAAACGTGGCGGTCGTTCTTACACCCGGTAACGGGGTTTCCTTCCAGCATCGAGATATTAAGGGCGATGAAACCCTGGACGAAGAAACTATAGACGGAAACGTCGCTCCGCACTGGGTGAGACTGACTTTTGGCTTCTTTGGCGATGCTTATAGCTTTAGGGCCGAACATGCAGAGGATAACGACGGCACACCTGGTACGTGGCTGCAGATAGGCGAAGATTTGCCGATCACTGCGTTGCCTGCGGATTTGTATATAGGTCTGTGCGCGACCAGTCATACCGACCGTGATATGTGCACAGCTGTAATCGACCATGTCACTATGACCGGTTCGATTTCAGGAGATTGGCAGTCGCAGGACATCGGTATAATAAGCAACGACCCTGAGTCGATGTATGTGATTCTCCAAGACGGTGACAGCAATGCGATTGTTTATCACGATGACCCCAATGTAACGCAGACACTCGACTGGACAGAGTGGCGTATTGACCTGAACGACTTCACGGACGTGAACCTGGCGAATGTCCAGAGGATGTATATCGGCTTCGGCGACTGGGGCGTTCCGACACAAAGCGGCTCGGGTACCGTGTACATTGACGATATCCGGCTGTATCCTGCGGATTGTTATCTAGCTGAATTGCCGGATTGGCCGGCCCATGTCGACCTTGTACCTGATTGCTCAATTGACTATCTTGACCTCGATGTATTAGTGGATAGCTGGCTGCAATCCGACCCTGCGAACAACCTGTATGGTGATGATACGATTGACTTCAGTGATATTGCCGAGTTAGCCAAATACTGGGGCGAGCAGGAAGATCTCTGGCCATCGTGGTAAAGTAGCGTTGATTAAGGTTTTTACAGGCTTAAATTAATTCGGGGCCTATGCTGAGAAATCGGCATAGGCCCCGGTTGTTTTTATTGCATAAATAATAACCTGGATTTAATGGTTTCACAGTCGGCCTGTTAAGAGGCAGTATAAAGGACAGAAGATAATAAACATTCGCAAACGGTTTACCAAGAGAATATAGACTCTGAAAATTTGAATAATCAGTGCTTCTTACCTGGTTTATAAAGTTTTCTTATTTGACAGCCCAAACCTTATCGAGTCTAATACGTAATACTCTTACGAAATGGGTACGATTTTTATCGAAATGCAGAAGAAAGACGAAAATATTATAGATGCCGAAACGCAGGGATATTCGTAAGATTTTGATTATAGGTTCCGGCCCTATAGTGATAGGGCAGGCCTGCGAATTTGATTATTCCGGCGCCCAGGCCTGCAAAGTCCTTCGCAAAGAGGGCTTCAAAGTAATCCTTGTTAACAGCAATCCCGCCACGATAATGACAGACCCCGAACTGGCCAACCGTACATATATCGAGCCGATTACGCCGGAGATTGTCGAGAAGATAATCCGCAAGGAAAAACCTGATAGTCTGCTGCCGACGCTTGGTGGGCAGACCGGCTTGAATACAGCGGTTGCATTAGCTGAAAGTGGCGTATTAAAAAAGTATAACGTCCAGCTAATTGGTGCAACGCTTCCGACAATTAAAAAGGCCGAGGAGAGAGACCGTTTCAAAAAAATCATAGAACAGGCATCTCTGCAGGTACCGAAAAGCGGATATGCTCGCTCCTGGGAACAGGCACAGGAAATTATTGAATATGTCGGCTTTCCCGCCATTATACGCCCTTCATATACGTTGGGCGGTACAGGCGGAAACGTCGCCTATAATGCTGAGGAGTACGAACAATATATCCACTGGGGCCTTAATCTCAGCCCCACAAACCAGGTCCTTATCGAAGAATCCGTCGTCGGCTGGAAGGAATACGAGCTTGAGGTGATGAGGGACAGAAAAGACAACGTTGTTATTGTCTGCTCTATCGAAAACCTCGACCCTATGGGTATCCATACCGGCGACAGCATAACCGTTGCCCCGGCCCAGACGCTTACCGATAAGGAATATCAGATAATGCGGGATGCCTCGCTTAAGATTATGAGGGCCATCGGGGTAGAGACCGGCGGCTCAAATATTCAGTTCGCGGTTAATCCTGATAACGGCGAGCTCTATGTTATCGAGATGAATCCGAGGGTCTCGCGAAGTTCGGCCCTCGCATCCAAGGCGACCGGCTTTCCTATTGCCAAAATCGCTTCGCTGCTTGCGGTTGGCTATACTCTCGATGAGATTCCGAACGATATTACAAAGAAGACGCCTGCCTGCTTTGAGCCGACCATCGATTACTGTGTTGTTAAATGGCCGCGGTTTACTTTTGAGAAGTTTCCCAATACCAATCCCGAGTTGACCATACAGATGAAATCGGTCGGTGAGGCAATGGCCATCGGAAGAACTTTCAAGGAATCGCTGCAAAAGGCCATACGGTCGCTGGAAATAGACCGCTACTCGCTCGACAAAAAACACATCGATAGTGAAATTTCACTGCCTCAGCTTAAGGAAAAGCTGCGGACCAACTGCTGGGAAAAAATCTGGTACGTTGCCGAGGCATTCAGAAGAAGACTCTCGACCGAGCAAATCTTTGCTCTTACCAAAATCGACCCCTGGTTTCTCAATAATATAAAAGATATTGTAAAGCTCGAAGAAAAGATAAAATCCGGTGGCCTGGCAAAGCTCAATAGCAGCTTTTTGCGAAAGATTAAGGAATATGGTTTCAGCGATAAGTACCTGGCATCGATTTTGAAAACTGACGAGACTAAGTTTCGCAAGCACCGTCAGGGCCTTGGTATAAATGCAGTTTACAAAACTGTAGATACCTGTGGTGCTGAGTTCGAGGCGACAACGCCTTACCTTTATTCGACCTTCGAGTCAGAATGCGAAGCTAATCCGACCAGCCGGCGAAAAGTCATTATCCTCGGCGGCGGACCTAACCGTATAGGCCAGGGAATAGAATTCGATTACTGCTGTGTCCACGCCGCATTTGCGCTGAAAGAGATTGGCATCGAATCGATAATGGTAAACTGCAATCCCGAAACGGTCAGTACCGACTACGATACATCAGACCGGCTGTACTTCGAGCCGCTTACCTTCGAAGATGTGATGAGTATAGTGGAAAAGGAAAATCCAGATGGAGTCATCGTGCAGTTCGGCGGCCAGACTCCGCTGAAGCTGGCGGAACCGCTGGAAAAAGCCGGTGTAAAGATAATCGGTACTTCGCCCGACAGTATCGACCGTGCAGAAGACCGCAAACGATTCAACCGGCTTGTAAAAAAGCTCAAGCTTCTTCAGCCGGCCAGCGGTACGGCAACAACGTATGATGAAACATTCAAAATAGCGGAAAAGCTGGGCTATCCAATTTTGATTCGCCCCTCATTTGTGCTTGGCGGCAGGGCGATGCAGATTGTTTATGACCAGCAGAGATTAAAAGATTGCGTAGAAGAGGCAATCGAGGCCTCCGGTGAGCACCCGATTTTAATCGACGCGTTTCTCGACGATGCAACAGAGCTGGACGTCGATGCCATAAGCGACGGTAAGACGGTAATAATCGGTGGAATTATGGAGCATATCGAAGAGGCAGGTGTTCACTCCGGCGACAGCGCCTGCTCTTTGCCGCCTGTCTCAATCAGTAAGGATATTCTCCGGGAGGTTAAAAGACAGACAAAGCTGCTTGCACTGGAATTGAAAGTCAAAGGGCTTATAAACATTCAGATGGCAATCAAGGATGGACAGATTTATATCCTCGAAGTCAATCCGCGGGCATCTCGAACCATCCCCTTCGTCAGTAAGTCAATCGGCGTACCACTTGCAAAACTGGCAGCGAAGGTGATGACTGGAATGACGCTAAAAGAATTGAAATTCACTAGAGAGGTACAGCGAAATTATTTTACCGTCAAGGAAGCGGTTTTCCCGTTCATAAAATTCCCAGGGATAGATACTTTATTAGGCCCGGAGATGCTCTCGACAGGCGAGGTTATGGGGATATCCGATGATTTTGGGACCGCCTTTGCGAAATCGCAAATAGCGGCAGGAAATGCTCTGCCGGCAAAGGGTAATGTCTTGTTTAGTGTCAAAGATGGTGATAAATCAAAGGCGGTCGAGATAGCTCGCAAGTTTCATCAGATGGGCTTTAAGATTATTGCAACCAAAGGTACCTGTATTGAGTTAATCAAAAACAATATCCCTTCGGAGTTCGTACTAAAGGTCGCAGAAGGCAGGCCCAACATAGTCGATGCCATAATAAACGATGAGATAGATTTGATTATAAATACGGCTCTTGGTAGTCAGGCGATGACGGATTCGTTCTCGATACGAAGAACCGCTCTTGACCGGCAGGTACCTTATGTAACGACGATAAGAGGTGCTGAAGCAACCGTTTTGGCAATAAAGGCATTAAAGGACAGAAAAGTCGATGTGAAACCAATTCAATCTTACTATCGATGACAGGGAAATAAAAAAGTGAAAGCGATTTTATTACTCGAAGATGGAACCGTTTTTAAGGGCCAATCATTTGGCGCCAAAGCCACCAGTTGTGGAGAGGTTGTTTTCAATACCGCTATGACCGGCTATCAGGAGATTTTGACCGACCCATCATATTACGAACAGATTGTTACGATGACATATCCTATGATTGGCAACTACGGGACAAACAAGGCCGATGTCGAATCGAGAAAAATTTACGCCAGCGGATTTATCGTAAAGGAAAACTGCGATTACCCAAGCAACTGGCGAAGTAGCAATTCGCTAAGCGATTATCTAAAAGCCAACAACATTGTCGGCCTTGAGGGTATCGACACAAGGGCCCTTGTTAAGCACATCCGGACCGAAGGTGCAATGAGAGGTATAATTTCTTCGGAAGAATTCAGACTCTCAATACTTAAGCAAAAGCTAAGCCGATACCCCGGCCTTGTTGATAGAGATATAGTCAAAGACGTAACGGTGAAAAAACCATATCATTGGGACAAAGCCGTTGTGAACGTATTGACGGCTAAGGAAGATAAACCGCCCGTGAAATATAAGGTTGTCGCTTTCGATTACGGTATCAAACAAAACATTCTGAGATTGCTTCGCTCGCACGGCTGTGACGTTTGGGTCGTGCCGGCGAAGACATCAGCAAAAGAGGTATTGTCTCGCAAGCCCGATGGTGTTTTTTTGAGCAACGGCCCGGGTGACCCCGGCCCTGTAGATTATGCAATACACCAAATCGGAAAATTGCTCGGCAAGGTGCCTGTTTTCGGAATATGCCTCGGCCATCAGCTTCTCGGCCTGGCCCTGGGCGGTAAAAGTTACAAACTTAAATTTGGCCATCACGGTGCAAATCATCCCGTTAAGAACCTCAAAACCGGTGAAATTGAAATAACCAGCCAGAACCACGGCTTCTGCGTCGATATCGACTCGCTCAAAGACAAAGATATCGAGCTGACTCATATTAATCTCAACGATAATACACTCGAGGGATTTCGCTGCAAGAATATCCATGCTTTTTGTGTTCAATATCATCCCGAGGCCTCACCCGGGCCTCACGATTCAAATTATCTTTTTGAAACTTTTACCAAATTAATGGACCAATCACGAAGAGCGAATAAAAGGCATTAATCCCAGGCATAAAATTTTCTTATTTGACACCTCGCACTTTATTTAGTCTAATTTTCCGCAATAATCTTGCGATTATTTTATTGTATTCGTCGAAGGGCTAACAATAACAGGAGATTTTCTATGCCGAAGCGCAAGGACGTCAAAAAAGTAATGATAATTGGCTCAGGCCCTATCGTAATCGGCCAGGCCTGTGAATTTGACTATTCAGGGACCCAGGCCTGCAAAGCACTTCGAAAGCTGGGCTATGAGATACTTTTGGTCAACTCCAACCCGGCAACGATTATGACCGACCCGGGCATGGCTGATGTAACCTATATCGAGCCGCTTGACCTGCAGACTATGACTGAAATCATCGAGAAGGAAAGGCCGGATGCGCTTTTGCCTAATCTTGGCGGCCAAAGCGGCCTTAATCTGTCATCGGAACTTGCCCGCGCCGGAGTGCTTGAGAAATATGGCGTCAAAGTTATTGGCGTCGAGATTGATGCTATTGAGCGGGGCGAGGACAGAGGCATCTTCAAGGAGACAATGAATAAGCTGGGCATCGAGATGCCGAAAAGTGACCTGGCCTTTACGGTTGAAGAAGCTGAAAAAATTGCCGATGAAATTGGTTATCCTATCATTATCCGTCCGGCTTATACGATGGGTGGAACCGGCGGCGGGGCGGTTTATAATGTCGAAGAACTTCGCACTGTCGCCGCCCGCGGTCTTTCAGTTAGTCTTGTTAATCAAATTTTGGTAGAGGAGTCAGTCCTTGGGTGGGAAGAGCTGGAGCTGGAGGTAGTCCGCGATGCTAAAGGGCAGAAGATAACCGTTTGCTTTATTGAAAATGTGGACCCTATGGGCGTTCACACCGGTGATTCTTATTGCACCGCTCCGATGCTTACTATCGATGAGCAATTGCAGCAAAAGCTCCAAAAGTACTC
>CAYWUO010000080.1:0-9561 GCA_964461285.1 uncultured Pirellulales bacterium | reverse complement strand
GATTAACAATACAAATCCTCATAGACAATTAACCAACTAATAACAAAACCACAATATACCTATTCTGTGCAAAAAACCTCTCGCTAAAAGCCAAAAATAACTAATTCCTTCTTTATAAACCTTGAAGCTTCTATCCACCGGCTTAGATTTATGGTTCGACAGAACATACTCGACCCCTCCATTAGCCAAGAGAACTTTGAAAGTAATTTCGGGACAAATACTGTGACCGTTCTGTGTTAGCCCTACAGCCTGAACAAACACTCTATCAAACATCTTAAATGTATTAGTGGCGCTTTGAATTTTGACTCCCACAAAAATCCTTGCAAAGAAACGGAAAAATAATCTATAGATGTTGAATAATACTTGTTTCATATTTGACTCGGCTTTGGAATAAGGCGAAATTGCCTGAACCATCTGGTTGCCTTGCCTCATTTTTTTCAGCATTACATTAATAATACTTACATCATCTTCACCATTCGGAGAAACAAGAACTACGTAACGGCTTGTCGAATAGGCAATGCCAAAACGTGCCAATGCACCATAATCTCGTTTATTTCCGGCTCTCTGTAAAAACTCAAACTTAAGCCAGGGATATTTTTCACGAACATAATGAACAATACTTTCTGCAGATTCGACTTTTTCATTTGCTACAATAATGACTTCGACTTCGGCAGGATTACTCATTAGATATATAGCGAGTTTATCGATAAAGTTTGGAAGCATATCAACAGAATAAACGCATGGTATAACAACTGACAGCTCATTCATAACCTTTTCTCCTTTTATACATTAAGTTTTACTACCTTTCCCAGTGGAGACCTGTACTCGCTGATTAAAGGCTTCAAATACAAATAATTTGAAAAACGGGTTAAAAAAGAATCCTTTACCCTCCCCTCCAGCAGCAATTCCCTCAGCTCTTTTATGCCTGTGTCAATCGTTAATGTTGGATTAAAGCCCAACTGGGTTCTTGCTTTCTCGCTGGAGACACGGTAATTTCGGTTATCCCGGAACATCAGGTCGGCATTTTCTATTTGTAAGTCGGGAAAATTCTTTTTTACGAGATGAGCAATTTCAATAATTGTAGTACCTTCTGAATGTAAATTATATATGCCTGTATTTGTTTTCTGTAAAGCATTAACAACTGCCAACGCCGCATCACGAACGTGAAGAAGAGGTCTATACTGCTGACCTCCAAATATACTGATTTTGTTATGGACAACGGCTCGCATTACCAAAGTATTAACTACAAGGTCGAACCTAATTCGCGAAAACCGGTCGCTAATACCAAACAAGGTACCCAGTCTGAAAATCAGTGCGTTCGCATCAGCCAAAATTTCTTCAGTTGAAAGTTTAGTTTCTGCATACAACGACAACGGATTCACCGGCGAGCTTTCGTCAAGTATTCCATCTTGAGCTCCATAGACCGAACATGTTGACATAAAAATAATACGACCATTGAAGTTGTCCTTCACACTTTGCACAGAATATGTATTTATTTGTCTGGTAAGACTTTCATTAAGAGCACAGGCTGGGTCTCCAACCAAGGCTGCCAGCCATATAACTACATCCGCCCAGTCTAAAAGCGGTTTTAGCTTTTTCATATCACGGATATCTCCGTGGACAAAGTAAAGTGGCTTTCTATAGGTCTCCTCGTAGAGCAAAATATCATAAACACGAATATTATGCTCTGAGTTAATAAGCAAATCGGTAACTGCGCCACCGAGATAACCTGCACCGCCAACAACAAGTGTATTCATAAGATAACCCCCCAGTAATAAATATATTCAATAAACCATATACTATTATTTTCAACACTGTCTTTACAAGCAACTATGCCTGCAACTGACAAAACATCAGACCAATAATTCTTTAATGTCATCAGGAACTCTCAAGCCAATTCCTTTTCTAAACAAGCCCCACTTATCAGTCCTAAGTCCGTAAGACAAATATTCAAGGCATTTTGGAACATCAAAGTGCAGCAATGAGAACTTTACTAAATTGAAATACTTTCTTGCTACGAACCTTTGGCCCAACCTCCTTTCTCCAATAAAAGCACTTACTTTTTCTAAAAATTGCTGCCACTCTTTTTCGTTTGAGTACGAGTAGTCAATATATCCCCTCAACCTTCTATGTGCGCATACCAAAGCAGCAATAGCGTACTTTAACTGCTCGTAACCAGTATGAGTTAGTGAATTTGAGTCAAATCGAAGTTTTACCAAAGGTCTCCGTAACGAACTAATACGAAAAACCTCAGATGCTCTTAAAAGAAAATCATAATCCTGAGACAAAACAAAATATTCATTGTATCCATTTAGCTTTTCAGCAACCGCCTTCCTCATCATTAATGTTGAGTGCGGAACCGGACTGAAAAAGGACAAGAGCTGAGATTTTACATTATCAGGATTCGAGCTATAAACAAAACTTTTAAGAGTTCGTCGATAATCGAACCATTCAATTCCTGTACCCAGTAAGGACACTTCTTTGTTATGCTCCAAAAAATCAACCTGTTCTTTTATGCGAGACTCAAGCGATATATCACCCACATCCTGTCGGGCAATAAAGTCTCCCTTTGCCAAAGATAGTCCCTGGTTAAGTGACTTTGTCAATCCCAAATTATCTTCTCTATTAATAAATACAATTTTGTTATTGCCGTACGAGGCCATTATGTCCCAGGACAAATCATCCGAACCGTCGTTAATAATGATGATTTCCAAATTTCGATATGTCTGGTTCAAAAGAGAATCAATACTCTCGCGCAAATACTCCTGCCCGTTATACACACTCATAATTACTGATACCTTTGCTTTATTCAACTTAGATGCAATCATAATCACTATAATCAAGCGACATTATTTATGAGCATATCAGCAAGCAATTCCGTATTTGTTCATAAATAATCCGAGCATCGACAATGCAAAAAACGGGTGTAATTCCCCGCTGCCCTACAACTTCCGTTGGTCAAGCCATTAATGCATCGCTCTAAAAATAATGAAGGGAAAACACAACCTATATTGTTCTCAGACAGAACAGGTTGTACAACATTCCTCAGGTTACTAACCGGTATTGAGAATCCCTGCTTACGGTCAAGGTCAAAAATCTTCGGAAGTACCCTCTCTGCCAGACGTCTTTGTAACAAGCGAGATACACCATTACTAATCTTATACTTCGGATGGACTTTCTTAAAAGCAAATTCAATGATACGGCAATCAAGCCAGGGTGCCCTTATCTCCAGCGAATTCAGCATCGAAGCCCTGTCTACTTTAACAAGAATATCATCAGGCAGGTAACTTAAGAAATCCACACGAGTAAACTTATCGATATCGTTAACCGCCCCTCTCAATAATTTGATTTTCCACTGCTCCGGCTCATCAACAGCCATGTCAAATCTATCAAGAATATTTCTTTTGAATAATCCTCTTCTCATAAAGAAATTAAAAAACGGTGTTCCCCAGATGTTCTCTTCAAGATAACCTTTTCGCAAAGAAAATAACCAATTTCTGCCTTTAAGACCTTTTGGAAGCAATCTGACCGCATTAGCAGCAAAACTACATACACAATCCGGAACATATCTCAGCCAAACCTATATCTCTTAAAGCCCGCAAGTAGTGATAATAACCACCAAAGAGCTCGTCACCACCATCTCCTCCCAAAGCAACAGTAATGTACTTTCTGGCAAGCTTTGATACAAGGAATGTTGTTAAAATCGACGAATCTGCGGTAAATTCATCAATAAAGGGCAAAATCTCCTGAAGAGCATCTGACATATTTTCATTTCCGCTTAAGGTATAATGGTCCGTGTGAAAATGCTGTGCAATAGTTTTTGCATATCGTGATTCATCATATTTTCCCGCGTCTGGAAACGATATATTAAAGGTTTTAACGCTGCCGCTTGCGCATCTTGCCGCCATTGCAGTAATCAGGCTTGAGTCCACACCTCCGCTTAGAAATATACCAAGTGGAACATCACTAATCAATCTAAGCTTGACCGAGTCTTCCAGAAGATATTCCAGCTCATCCACCAGTTCATCCTCCGAATATTTATCGCAGTTTTCTTCAGAAACAGGGAGACTCCAGTACTGCCATATTTTTAAACTATTATTGACAATATCATAAACCGCTGCATTGGCAGGTGGAAGCTTGTAAACATCCTTTAATATACACATTGAATCCGGAATGTAACCGAAAGCCAAGTAAAAATTAAGAGCTTTGCAGTCAATATCAAATCGTCTATCCACTGCTTCTATAATCGCCTTTAACTCAGATGCAAAAATAAAAGTTATATCGTCACAAAAGTAATATAGAGGTTTCTTTCCTGCCCTGTCTCTGGCGAGAAAAATGCGCTTTTCAATAGAATCATATATTGCAAATGCAAACATACCATTGTAATATTAAAGGCTTTCTGCGCCCCATTCTTTATAAGCATTGATAATCACTTCAGTATCGGTATTACTTCTGAACAAATAATCTCTCGCCTCCAAAACTTCTCGTATCTGGCGATAATTATAAATTTCACCATTATAAGTAATCCACACGATGCCATCTTTATCACACATCGGCTGATGTCCAGCTGTTGAAAGGTCGATGATGGAAAGACGCCTGTGGGCCAAAGCAACATCATAAGACATAGAATGCAACCGCTGACCTGAAATTTCATTAGAGCTCTTGAATTCTATAAATTCAGACCTCTTGCTGCTGTTTAGCAATACAGCTCCTTTGTCATCCGGGCCCCTATAAGCGAAACTATCCCGCATTTTTTCCAATCGCTCCGGGTCTACAGATGAACCGTCATTTTTTACAATTCCACATATACCGCACATAAAGTTATTTCAGAAATCCTTCTTCGGCACCAAGAAAAAAACGAAAATTCCTAAATAGATAATAATCCTGCCTCTGCTGCTGATTCAGATAAAGATTTGTTAACATCTAATATATTTAGATACTGGCAGATTTTAATGTATCGATGAAGCCATCGGTGCTCTTTAAGGGTGCGCTCTCTTGCCTGTTTAGCCATTGCTTTGCACTGCTCCGGCCTGTCAAGGTAATACCGGATAAGCTCAAGGCACTCATCAAAGCTATGATAACAGAGTATTTCTTTTCCTATTTGAAAATGTTGAGCCAAATCTGAGTTGAAAGTCGTTAGATAAGCTCCCCCACCTGTACCTGTTACATCAAAATCACGTCCTTTTACATTGGTCAGCCGTTTCGAGTGCCCTATATAACCACACCCAAGGTTGATTTGACTTCTGTTGAAAATTTCACAAAGGGACTCGGCATAACCATTCCCATACTTACCCCAGTCACTACCATAAACCCGAACGTTTATGCCGTGCTTCCTTAAGAACTTAATAAGAAGCGGTCTTGCCCCGTAACAAGCACCCACAAAGCTTACAGGGATATCAAACTGACCATCCATCGGATAAAACTGTGCAGGATTGAATCCAGGAGGAAGATAAAGACCATTGCCACCTTCTGCATCATACCAATCAACAGCTATACGAGCCGAAGTCCATGAGATATCAAACACGTCGGCCAAATCAACCTGCCCACTCATTTGTTCACCTAATTTGCAACCATCCCAGGAATGCTTATCATCCAGATACATATTTACGGTTGGTATTTTTAGATTATCTCTTATAAACTCAATTGTCGAGCGTAGAACAAATTTACCATCAAAATAACAGAAAACCCAATCAACCGGCTCAGACTTATGAGTCCTTTGCAACACATCAATAATTGCTTTACTTTCCTGCCCTCTTTTCTGTATCCATGAACTATCGGTTGTTTGTATCGATTCATCAAAACCTCTCTCGTAAAAATCGAAAACCGTTACCTTTCCCAGCGGTTTAAGCTCATCAATAAGGTTCGACTCCCATGATTTTCTCCGGACTACTGCAAAAGTATGAATTTCACCTATTTGCTTATGTCTCGAATCCAAATTTCGAGAAACTATGCAGGGATGCAACTTTCGGGAACGGTTATTTGCTAACTTATAATACTTCTCACGTCTTTTGTTATATTCGATATGTAAACGATGGGCTTTGCACGACCGTATTAATGGCCAGAAAGCGCTCATACGAATATGCTTTTTAATATTTTCTATCAATTTCTTTTTAACCAATATAATATCTTATACTTTACATACGTTAGGTAAAGAATATGTAAAAGAGCTGTTATTTTTTAAGAACCTCGCCGGATTATCTTTTAAACTATGAAAATCCGCTCCAATAATACACCTTTTCCCGAAACATAAATAAGCTATAACGCCAATTATAAAAGAACGTATTCGGTGATTTACAGAACGGCACAACCTCAAGTTAATTAATTCCACAGCAGTGACATTCCTTCCAATACTTATCCGTTCCATTCGATAATCACGGTCAAAAATGAGTTTTTTGATAGAAAATGATGGATGTGCCCAGACCAACATACCACAACAAGACCTTAATCGTTGGATGCACTCAAGAGTAGAGCTATTCTCAGGCAATATAAAGGATTTCATAGAAAGCGCAAGTAGATGGTCACCGTCTTTCGTAGAGTATTCCAACCCAGGCGCCAAAACAAAATCTTTCCGAGAGTACATACTGCATTGTTTCTTTAATCTCTCGAACTTTTCTGCCCCCATGTCCTCTGCATGGTCAGCTATATATACAGCTTCTTTCTCCTTAAAAATGGAGCTTATCTGTTCTACCGTTAATTCTCCATCGTGAGAAAAATCCGTATGAACATGGTATAAAACAGGCTCCTTACCGATTTTGCACGCCGCAGAACCATATTTCAAGCCGGATATCACAATTTGCCAACAAACATAGTAAGCAAGGTAGTATCCAAATATCTCTGATGTTCTATACGAAAAAGCAAAACTTGCTAATAATAGTAAAACAGATATATAAAATTCCAAATACTTTGAGTTTTGGTTAGATACTGTTTTTTTCTTGCTGACGTAGCTTATCGTAGAAGCCAAGGGGCTAATTGTCATTGCTGCAACATAAATTAATAAAGACCGAAAATCAGGAATTAAAGGAGCAATAATATTGTTCTTGCCCAATCTCATAGAAAAAAATGTTGCCGGTCTATACTTAACAGGAACAATATTGTGAACTATATTTATAAAAAAGACACCAAGAGGGATTGCAGCTAACTTTAAATATTCGGCAGGGGCTATCAAACGAAGAACCAAGAAAAACACAATAGCCCCCATAACTTTGGCATGTATAAATAAGGGGTAACTATCTGTATAATCTTCCGTAATTCGTATTGTCGGATTGTTTTCTTTCCTGACAGCAACCAGATCGTTCTTCAAATAGCCAATCTCGTATAAAGAAATAAACATAAGCCAGGTAATCACAAATTTCGCTAAAAACAATGGCAGAGTTGCCGGTGTAGGCTGAACAACCACTATAAACATAAACACCATTAAGCCAAGCTCTTTGAATATGACGGAAAACAATACTCGTTTACTTTTTAGACGCGTGACATACCAGTACACACTTGGTAAGTAATGTAATTTAATTATATTTTTCATTAATAGTTCTCTTTGAATAATGCGCCTGTTACAACCTTAGATGCCTAAACAAAATTGAAGAGACTCACTAACAAATACAGAATAAATGAGATACAAACTGGCGGTCATAATGAGAATTTATGGTCAATAAACAGAGTGTTTTTAGCCCATCAGTTTAAGCTACTACCTTCTACCATAGATGATGAACCCTCTTATCAACCCGCAGCCGCATTTTCTGTTAGGAGACATACTTGAAAGAGTGGTTAATTCCCGTGGGACTTCAATCCTTTCTACCTGCTTCCATTTAGTATCAAGATAATCAGCCAACTTATAGTCCTGAATCCCAAAATGATACCCGCCGTGTCGAACCTGTACGAGGACGTATTCAATATCGGGCCTTTTATCAAGTGCAGATATTATTCTTTCAGCATCACCTTCATATATTTGATAATTCAGCTGTGATAAAGGTATACAAGGTAACCAGCCCAATACAAGCTCTATGGGCAGGGCCTCTAGCACTACTATTCTTTGTTTGGATTTAACGTTTTGGCGAAACCAGTTTATTACTTTTATCCCTACCTGAGTACTATGGTCATCGGCGTTAGCAAAGAAATGACCATATGGAGTCTCAAATTTAACGGTTGAATGCCTCCATTGTATATTCCAGCTGGAGAACAATCCTATAAATCCAAAAATAAGCACACATAAACATCCAATCCTCATAAAACTATCTTTTATACGATCGGAATGACCTATTAAGGCAGGGCATACTTTTTGGAAAAGAGATGGTAGAATTAAAAACCAAAAAATAACAGCCAGTAACATACCTCCGCCAACTCTAAAAGGTATCACCAATGCACCTATATGGAACAAAGGCCTTAACCAGCCGCCCAAAGAAGCAAGCCAAAATATGATAAAACCTTTTTTCAAATTTCCTTCAGGAAGCTGCCTATACCACCAATAACCTGAAATGCCACCAAAAAAAGCTCCTAATGTCTTATAGTCATCTAATACCCTGATTAACTGTCCTGAAAGAGCAAATATAAAAATAATTATTGAAATTACAGAAAAAGCCAACCATAAAGGGAACCATCGCTTGGCCAGATATAACTTTAGCAGCATAAAAACAAGGGCTATAAAAATACATCCCGCAGCTATCACAATAATATGGTTAATGCCCATGAAATAATTATATTGTTCAATAAATCCGGCATATAAGTTTTTCTGAAATCTCCTTTGAAGCAGCCCTTCTACTAAACCATAACAGGATAAACCTTTGTAAAAAAGAAAAACAACAAATGGTAAAGCAAGTGCAATAAAACCAATAAAGCAAATCAGACTCTCCGCCAAATAAAGTCTTTTATGAAGATAATAATTATATCCCCATGCTCCAATAAAGGCCAAACCCACCACAAATACTCCTTCGGGTTTTGATAGCAAAGCCCCTGCGCATGCAATACCCAAGCCAAACCAAGGCCAGACCTTGCCTCCTAGGGTCCTTATCGCACACCAGGTACCAAAAGTAGCAAATAAAGTTGCATAAGCTGCATTAAATGTTGTTGGATTGAAAGTATAAGAGTTCGTCCATGTAATTATTCCAAATAGAGCAGGACCAAAGACGCGGGGCAGCTCTATATCACAACATATAAGCCACAAGACCAATAAATTCAAGAAAAACACACCCAATGCTACAAAACGAAGGATAGTAAAAGTGTTAAAGAAAGGTATCTTTATAATCCAGGAATTCAGGTAAGGAGGTAATGGTTGATATACATAATTGAAATTTTTATAAATAATATCCCCTTGAGATATACGCATAGGTGTGACAAATTCTCTATGAATATCGTCATTAACCAAGGCTCCATTTCCCCAATGTGACCAATTAAAAGATATTGAAATAATCAAGGCACTTGCTGATAATACCAGCCACAAAATCATCCAGCCAACTGTTGACCTACCCCGCAATACTGAAATCATATCGGATTTTTCTATAAAGCTTATGTCCTGTATTTTCTCAGGAATCCGTGAGCTTGCAACACTACACGTGCTTTTTTAGATCT
>CAYWUO010000079.1:0-9599 GCA_964461285.1 uncultured Pirellulales bacterium | reverse complement strand
CAGCGGACCGAAATCGAAAAAGTAAGTTACAAGTACGCACAGCTAAAGCAAATCATCTTTGTCCGCTGGGACCTGGTTATGTACGAATTTGAAAAGCAGCTTTACGCAAACCCTGACCATGACCTGAACTCCCTCTGGTGGCAGATGGTCGAGAAATACCAGCTCGTGAAAAAGCCCTCTGACCGTAATGAGCCCGACTGGGCCGCAAAAATCCATTTCACCATCGCGCCCTGTTATTATCATAATTATGTCCTCGGCGAATTGCTGGCGTCCCAGCTCCATCATCACATCGTTTACAATATTCTTGACCTCGAATCGGATGAAGATGTCAGTTACGTCAACCAGAAAAAAGCAGGAGATTTCCTGACCGAAAAAATCTTTCGCCCTGGTGATGTTTACCACTGGAATGATATGATTGAACAGGCAACGTCAGAACCGCTGACAACAAAATACTTCATCGCCCAATTTGTTAATTGACGAAAGTCTCTTCTAATCTAAATTTTATAAGACATAAATACATTATGAATTTAGAACAAAAGTCACTGCCGGAAATCACTATTAAAGCCGTCATTTTAGGCGTTTTGCTCTCGATTATACTGGCAGGGGCTAACGCCTATCTTGGTCTTTTTGCCGGTATGACGGTCTCCGCATCAATACCGGCCGCCGTCGTATCAATGGGCGTTTTACGGCTATTTCGCAAAAGCAATATCCTGGAGAATAACATTGTCCAGACAGCCGCATCAGCCGGAGAATCACTCGCCGCAGGTGTAATTTTTACTCTGCCTGCACTGGTTATTATGGACTACTGGACCGACTTCGATTTTATATGGGTAACGGTCATAGCCGGCTTTGGCGGCCTGTTGGGCGTACTTTTTACAATACCGCTGCGCCGGTCTTTGATTGTAGAAGCCAAACTAAAGTTCCCGGAAGGAATAGCAACAGCAGAGGTCCTCAAATCCGGTGAGGAGGGTGGCTCACAGGTTATGCACATCATCAAAGCATCTATCGCAGGCGGCCTGTTCAAAATCGGCTCGGGAGGACTTGGCCTGTGGCCGGGAAGCTTTGAAATAGCGAAAAGGCTAAAATCAACAATAGCCTATTTTGGCTCCGACCTCAGCCCCGCCCTGCTTTCGGTCGGCTACATCGTCGGATTGAATATTGCTGTGCTAATATTCCTAGGCGGCCTTATCAACTGGCTAATTGCAATACCTATTTGCGCTGCCTCGCAGAACTGGCCTGTTGTGAATGGAGAAGCGCTCCCAGCGCTGGATTGGGCATATCAAATCTGGTCAACACAAACGAGATATATCGGCGTAGGAGCTATGCTCGTAGGAGGATTATGGACTATAATCTGCCTGAGAAAATCACTAATTAGCGGCGTCAAAAGCGGCTTAAAGGCATACCGAACTATGACAGGAGAAACCGTTTCAGTTCCCAGAACTGAAAAAGATATCCCGATGAAATGGATTCTTCTTTTGATAGTCGGCTCTGTTGTGCCTTTGTATTTCGTGTATCAGATATTTGTTCAGCAGGTATCAGTCTCATTACTGATGGCGGTAACGATGCTCATCACCGGTTTTTTATTTTCCGCAGTAGCCGGTTATATGGCCGGCCTCGTCGGCTCATCGAATAATCCCATTTCCGGCGTCACAATAGCCACCGTGCTGGTCTCGGCGCTGCTGCTTCTGTTATTGATGGGAAAAGGAGCGGAGAACGGCCCACCCGCTGCCATTATCATCGGTGCAGTAGTCTGCTGTGCCGCAGCTATCGCCGGTGACAATATGCAGGACCTGAAAGCCGGCTACATCGTAAAGGCAACTCCCTGGAAACAGCAGGTAATGCAAATGGTCGGCACCGTCTCCGCAGCTCTGGTAATGGCACCTATCCTGACCTTGCTGTTAAACGCCTATGGTTTTGCCGGACACTCCTCCGCAAAGCAAAATCCCCTGATAGCCGTCCAGGCAAACCTGATGGCCTCGGTCTCCAAGGGAGTTTTCGAAGGTAACCTCCCCTGGACTTTTATTGCCATAGGTGTGGGTGCTGCTGTGGCAGTGATTATATTGGACGAGTATTTACGGCGAAAGGGAAGTGCATTCCGCACGCCAGTCCTCGCCGTGGCAATCGGGATTTATCTGCCTTTGGAACTGGAAGTGCCTATCTTCGTCGGCGGTATAATCCATCAAATCGTAAAAGTTTATCACAAGAGAAAAAACGTAGCCAAAGAAACAGCCGAGGCATCCAGCCGCAACGGCTTACTTTTCGCATCAGGACTAATTACCGGTGAAGCATTGATGGGCATCTTGCTCGCCATACCGATTGTATTACTCAAGCGTATCGGCGTGTCATTGCCTTATTGGTACATAGATGATGTTATTGTGAAGCTCTTTGCCGTACTCGGTATCACTTTGCCCTTTAAGCCGCCCGTAGGTACCGTACTTGGGACTGTTCTACTGATAGCTGTTGCATATTGGCTCTACCGAACAGCAAAGGGAAAAATAAAAAGCTAAATAACCACCATAAATTTTGGCTTCGCGGGATATGAAATCAAATCATGAGAGACGAACTACTGCCTTAGATAGATAATCATGCCCGTCAGTATCAAAACGACAAGCACACACACACCTATTGCAGTTACAAATATCCACATAAACCGTCTGTTTTGCCTGGAGATAATATATTTGAGGTATCTGTCGCTTGCTGCGAAAGTTTTGCTCATTTGCATAATACTTTCGGTCTGACCGGAAGTGCTCTGATTTAATTTTTCAAGCGTCAGGTTAAATTGATTTAAACCCTCAGCCATCTGCACGTCGGTATCGGCCGCTGCCGCAAGCTGATGGTTAATTTCCACCAGAGAATCGGTTTGTTTGGCCGTCTCTGTAGGTATCTTTTCAACGGCATCAACAAACTGTTGATTTTTAGCTGCCGCCGCTTTAAGCTGCTCGATGAGTTGTTCGGTCAGCTGTTTCTGATTTTCCACAACAGCAGGAAATCTCTCGAGCAGCTTCGGCAATTGTTCAATTCTGCCCATCAAATCCTCATGCTGTGCAACCTGACGATTCAAATGTTCGTTGATTCCCTGCAGCTGTTCAACGAGTTTATCGAAACCTACCTGCAGTTTTTCAAGCGTCTCACGCTTCTCTTTTGGCTGAACCGTTTTCACCACAACCTGGTTACCCTGTCCCTCGCCGCCCTGCCGCTCATCTGCAGTTGTCTCTGACGACTTTGGCCCCTGGCTGATTAGACCTTCGCTGTCTATTTCCGCCTCTTGTTCTGCGGCTCTGCCTAATTTATGTTCTTTTAGCCAGTTATTTGTCTTCGCCCAAAAATCCTTCAAGCTCATCTCCAAACTCCCAAATCCAGTATCCGGTATCTTGTAAATCACATTAAAACCATTTCTTAGCGTAAATTCAAGCTATTTCTACCAAACTTTTTCCCTGGTTCAGCCGAAATTTCTGGACAAATCCCCTGATTATTTGGTAGAATCTTGTAGATGAAAATTTACTTCTAAATCTTCATTAGGAGAAAGAAATGAGAAGGTTAAGAAGAGCAAGTCAAAGACACGCCAGAAAGGACAAAAAATTCAGACATCGGGCCCTTGCCGCCGGTACCGCTGCCGCGATTACTCTTGGTGCAGTTGCTTCCAATAAACCCGCTCTCGCTCAATACATCCCCGACCCGCACGAGATAAATTTCAGCTTTGACAGCGATTGCGACCTCCTTGCTGACTGCGAAGAAGATGCACTTGCATATCTTAGTTACAATCCCGACCAGAACAGAAACACAATCCCCGACGGTGTCGAATTAGCGAAACTATGCGTATCCGCGTTCAACCAGTTACCGAACTGCAATGATGCGGGACCAAATGAAAAATGTAAAGAGTTCTTTTTCGCTTTTGGCCTGGAAAGATGTGACACTTGCGGCGAATGGATAAATATGGGTTTCGCCCGGGTTACCAATCCCAACCTGGCGATAACTGTCGACTTTCCCATTCTGGCGATACACTATATGGAGCACGGCTCTTTTCAATACGCCGGCAGTATCCATGACGGAAGAGCCGATGTGACTGCCCTGGTACGGGCCCTCGAATTACGCCTGCCATACGAGCCAAACGACCATCAATTGCTTGTACCGAATGACTCAGATTCGGATTTACTTTCTAACAAAGAGGAATTTGCCATCGGTTATCAGGCTTTCAATGATGACCAGAACAAAAATGCAATACCTGATGGCATAGAGCTAGCCAAACGCTGTTGCGCCGTTGTCGGTGAATTGCCACAGCAATACGAGGCCGGACCCAACGAAACATATAAAATCGAGCACGCACTTGACGGCTTTGAACACTGTTTCATTTGTGGCCAGGACATTCACATGGGCGGCTGGGAAATCATCAATCCAAAGCTCGGATTAAAGTACCCCGACCCCAACGACCCCCTCGACGGCACCTTTTTGCCTGACCTGGCATTACACTATATGCAGCATGGCTCGTTCGATTGTTACGGCGACGAACATCAGGGAAGAGTTGATATTGCACGGCTGATGAGGGTGCTCGAATTGCGTTTCACTTACGACCCCAACGACCATCAGTTACCACTGGATTATATCGTTGAGCCGGCCGGACAGTTAGCGCCCGATACAAACGACCTTGATGCAGACCTGCTTGCCGACTCCGAAGAACTGGCTGCCGGCTATAACCTATACGATGCTGACCAAAATGGAAATCTCACCCCCGATGGTATCGAACTGGCAAAGCAATGTAACGAAGTAATCGATGCCCTGCCTGTTTATAACCCGTATGGCGGTGACCCGCCTCCGGAGCAGGTATACAAGGTGAGCTTCTTTATGCATGGGCTCGAATTATGCGAGATTTGTGGTGAAGAAGTCAATATGGGTTACTGGCAGGTTATAAATCCAGAGCTTGGTCTTTCTATGGACGTATACGATGTCACCTGCCATTATATGTCACATGGCTCTTTTAGTTATTCCGGCCTTGATTATGACTCGCCACACAATCCATTCCATAATGGCAGAATCGATATTGCCCTCTTAACTAAAATCCTCGAAATGCCTCGGCGATGTGGTGATTTGGGCACTATTTATCTGCCGGCAGATATAAACAAAGACTGCCGGGTGAATATCGCTGATTTTGCCGATATTACTGACAAATGGCTCCAATCCACAGACCCAAACCAGCACGATGAATAATCAGAGTGAGGGACAGTATTTTGGATTTCAAATCTGCTGAAGTTAAAAGATGCCTGCGGGCCCTCAAAGACATCGATTTCGAGCTTGCCTATCTCGCCGCTTTGACCTGCGAAGGATTAAAGCCTCTAAGCAGATGGGAAAAACCTCTGGACCAGGAGGGCCTAAAAATCCTACAACAATTAGGCCTGCTAACAGAGAAAATAACTCGAATCGTCAAAACCGGCAAAAAAATCACCGAGACAATCTTCAGCAAAACCCCCGCTTACATCAGTTTATACCAGCAGCGATTTGCGGATACTCCGATAGATAAATCTTCACAAACCCAGCGATTTGAGGGTTTTCTTTTTGGCTATCCCGCCTGTTGTGTTAACCGGTATATTGAAAGACTATATACCCCAAATGACCTGCCTCCCGAAGACCAGAAAATCCTTTTCCACTGGTCCTGCAGAAACTGCCATATCACCCCCCTGCTGCTGCCCGCCTATAAACGCATCTATAACCTATTAAATAATTATTAAATAAAAACACTACGCATCTATCCTTTTATGCTCACACATTCACTTATCCACTTATTTCTGCCATCCTCAACTCCACTAAACACCTAAACTCGAATATGAAAAATGTCGATTTCACAAACGCAGAAAAACTTGTTTTTCTGATAGAAATACCAATTTTCTTTTTGACAACCTCTTTATAAATTGATATTTAGCAAATTAGAGCCTATTATAGGATGTACAGATAAAAGACGATATGTTATCCCCTCGCTGTATAATCCTTGGTTCTGTCAGGGTTCCGAATGAAGAACGAAACAAGTTATGATACGATGTTTGGTAGGATGGCCCTTGACCAGGGCCTGTGCACGGACGAAGAATTACGTCATTCTCTTCAGGAGCTTGAAGCCCGCCAAAAGCTCAATCCTACAATACTTAAAGACCTTATGATAGAGCTGGGTTACGTCACGAAGCCCCAGGCAGAACGTTTAGGCATCAGCATAAAGGAAAGCAAAGCCGCCGCACACCAGATTCCCGGCTATAAGATACTCGGAAAACTCGGCGCCGGTGCAATGGCCATCGTTTACAAAGCAAAGCAGTTGAGCTTGAACCGCACCGTAGCTATAAAGGTTTTGCCAAAGCGTTTTAGTGAAAATCCCGAATACGTCGAGCGGTTCTACAAGGAAGGTCAGGCAGCCGGAAGCTTGAACCACCCGAATATCGTACAGGCCATCGATGTCGGTGAGGCAGGCGGATACCACTATTTTGTAATGGAATGTGTTGAGGGTAAAACCTTGTACGAAGATTTATCAGCAGGCAAGGTCTTCCCCGAAACCGAGGCCCTGGAAATTATCATTCAGGTCGCCCACGCACTCGCTCACGCCCATGCCAAGGGTCTTATTCACCGTGACGTAAAGCCCAAGAACATAATGATAAATACCGCCGGCGAGGTCAAGCTCGCCGATATGGGCCTGGCCCGTGCAACAACAGACCTCGAAGCCGCTCAAACAGAGGCCGGCAAGGCCTATGGAACTCCTTATTACATAGCCCCCGAACAGATTCGAGGAAAAATCGACATCGACGGTCGCGCAGATATCTACGGCCTCGGAGCAACTTTCTATCACCTTATTACAGGTCGCGTTCCATTTATGGCTGAAGATTCCGCCGAGGTGATGAAAAAGCACCTCAGGGAAAAACTAATACCTCCCGACCATATAAACACATCATTATCCGCAGGGGTCTCGGAAGTCATCGAAATTATGATGGCCAAACGCAGAGAAGACCGCTACAAGAATGTAGAGGAGCTGCTGATGGATTTGGAAGCGCTTCGTAACGGCCAGCCGCCGATTCGGGCACGACAAAGATTTGATTTCTCTGCCCTACAGAAACTCGAACAAGGCCAGGCCGTTGAAGAAGCCCAACAGCAGGCATACCAGACGGATACACTCGCTAATTACAAAATTGCCCTCATAGTTTTAGGTGCGCTCTCAGCCATATTCCTTATCATCATCCTCCTGATGCTCGCGCTTTAACCATTGTATCTGCCTTTTGCCGCAGCTCGAAACGGTCTCGCCGAAGCCCTGTTGCCTATCGCTCACACCTGTATTTCGCACCCCGTTTTTCACATTTCAGAACGATGAAAAATTTTTGATTGATTTATAGCAAAGATTTGTGATAAACGGTAATATCTACTCGTGATGCGTAGCGAGTACTTCGCAAAGTAGCAAAAAAGAAATTAGGATTTGAATAAAAAAGGAGTTGAAGGTTTATGCCGAGAGGCGGTGCACATTTTTCAAGCGAGGAGCTTGTTAAGGTCCTCAGTCATTACGATATCGGCGTCATTCAGCACATAAAGTCATTGTCAGCCGGCAACAAACACGCGCCGAAGGTCGTCGTTATATCTGAAAAGGACAAATTCCTGCTGAAGCGTCGCCCGAGAGGAAAGGACGACCTATATCGGGTCGCCTTCGCACATGCGGTGCAGAACCATCTCGCTAAGAACGATTTTCCCGTTACATCCCTTATAACCACCCGCGACGAAAATAATACCTTCCTTCAATTAGACCATCACATCTACGAGCTGTTCAAATTCGTCAGCGGCGCCCGCTACGACGGCTCAGCAGAAGCTACCGCCGATACCGGCAGACAACTGGCGAACTTCCATTGCTATTTGTCCGATTTTGCTCACGAGTGGAAGCCGCTGCGAGGCTGCTTCCATGATGCCTCAACAGTTCGCAGACACGTCAAGACCGTCGGAGCAGATAAGGTGGCCGGCGTAAGTAAAGAACTACAAAAGGTGGCTGAGAGGCTGATGGTGCTTTATAACGATTCGAGCATTAGGGTAAATGAGTTTGGCTTCGACTCATGGCCGGAGCAGGTCGTGCACGGCGACTGGCACCCGGGCAATATGCTCTTTTCTGAAAAAAAGCTCGTTGCGGTGCTTGATTTTGATTCAGTTCGTCTTGCACCGCCGGTTACCGACCTTGCCAACGGGATGCTGCAATTTTCAATCGTTGGCGGCAGGCCGAACCCCGCCGACTGGCCTGATTATTTCGATGAGAAAAAGCTCATCCAGTTCTTAAACGGCTATCAGGAGGTTTCAAAGAACGATGAGATTAAGCTCAAATCTCTGGTCGATTTGATGCTCGAGACATTGATAGCCGAGGCCGTTTTACCGGTGGCGGCAACGGGATTCTTCGGGAATCTGTCCGGCCTTGACTTTCTAAAAATGATACGACTAAAAGCCGATTGGCTAAACAAAAATCGGAAGAAACTTACGGAGGCAATACTAAAGTAATCCAAAAGTGCACAAAGGATGATTGGCCACAAAAACAATAATTAACAAATTCGCTATATTCTTTGTGCCTTCACGGCAAATCAAAAATAGTTTATCTCCTTTTTGACTTTGCCTCTTTCTTTGTAATTTTTTTCTTAACTTTCTCTTTTGTTTTACAGCCACAAATATTACACGTTTTTGGACACTTTCAAATCATATCTGCAATAAATTTACTCTATTCTAATCGTCCTTTTACTGCAAAATCAATCAAAATATTCCATAAATATGTAAATAAGCAAACAAGTAGAGGAGAAAACGCATTCACTCATTATCGCATATATTACTCATCGAGATACGCTTCATAGTTTACCCTGAGCAACCTGTGGTGAGCCTGTCGAATCAAGCCGAACCTAGCTTTGTCGAAGTGTCGAAACATCTCTCTCAAAACTGATTTTACGACCCTGGTGAGGGTGTTGCCGCCTGCCAGTTATTCGGGTCATTGCCGTAAAGCGTAGAGCTTATCCGAGTAAGCGATTTGCCGCCGCCGTCCGCCTCGGTTGGCCACAGGTCCACGCCGCCCGGACAATCCTCCGGATGCGAGCCGTCGCTGTAGCTGACTCGGTCAATACGGATATAATATTGTGTGCCCATGTATTCTTCGCCGGGCTTACTGAGCTCGACCTTTTCGCCGCCGTTACTCAGCCGGCCATCATACGGACCGAGCACTTCAATACCTGGTGGTACGGAGTACTTTGTATCGAAATAAGATGGCGTTGTATTTACGACCAGCAAATAACCATTGGCTGGTATTGTCGTATTCGGCGGGAAGCTATAGCTGATACCATCGGTAAATTTCCACGATGTATCTGCTTCATACAAATGAACCTCGGTACCGGATATATTATGCAATTCGATGTATTCTTCGTTCTGACCACCCGATGCCGGGTTGTACATTATTTCGTTTATTACTACAGGACCGACTTTCGGATAAGCATTTGCTGCTCCAGGAGTGTTGGAATCCATCGACACAAAGTTGTAATTGTTCGTGCTTGCTTTGTAG
This sequence comes from uncultured Pirellulales bacterium, assembly GCA_964461285.1. Lineage (GTDB taxonomy): Bacteria > Planctomycetota > Phycisphaerae > Sedimentisphaerales > Anaerobacaceae > CAZBWE01. Next base: position 70 of record CAYWUO010000079.1, on the reverse strand, counting down.
TACCGTCCGAAAGAAACACCCGTTTCGGATGCCCCGAAATCCTCTTTCTGGCGATAGCCGGTCAATATGC
>CAYWUO010000078.1:0-9643 GCA_964461285.1 uncultured Pirellulales bacterium | reverse complement strand
TTGATCCCCGTAGATTAACGCTTAAAACAGACTTTTTCAGGGACGACTAACTAATCTAAAATTCCTGCCAGCTTTTTATTCCAGATGAACGACGCGGTTTTGCTGGTCTGCGTCGAGACTTGCTTTTTTGATAATGTCATAAAGGCCGCGGGGCCTTTTTATCTTCTCAAAGACGAACTCCGGGTCTGTTTTGTCGGTTGTAATCAGGCCCACGGTACCAATACCGAAGATACAATCGAAAATGCTCCTGCGCATCTTCAGGTCAATCACCCTGAACATATCAATATTATCAACCCTGCGGTCTAAAATGCCCCTGCTCCATTCGACCCTGTCAGTCGTAACTTCATAATAAGTCATCTTGAGCCGAATCATCCTTATCAAAAGTATAAGGGCAACAACTACAATAAGGCCGACGCCCGCAAAAAACCTTAACTGGCTAAACACAAATATCTGGCTTTGGGTAAATTGGCGATTTAATGCACCAGCTAACATCATTTCGAGCGGCAGCTTTATTAGAAAACCTGCCAAAACAATAACAATCAAGCCCTTAACCGCTGAATCAGCCATTCCCCAAAGAGACGGCCTGCCCTGGAACAGGATTCCATCAGATTCTTTTTTCTCTTCAACGGGCTCACCCAGTTCCGGCTCATTTTCTAATGCCTTTGCTTTTTTACTGTTAAGAAATTCTCCGCAGAATCGGCACTTTACAGCAGCGGCCTGTATCGTCTCTGCACAAAACGGACATTGCTTTGTCTGCAACTCGATTACTTTCATAAGACCTATATCGGAAATATTCAACGAATTTAAGCAGCAGTTTCCTTTCTCTATCGCTCCATAAATACAGAGGGATTAATTTCCCTGTTTAGCAAGTTGTTCCTGCCTGATTAAACAATTTTTACAGAAAGAATTCAAAAATCCTGCACGTCCCGATTGCTTATAACCTCTTATTCTTAAGGAAGTTAACAAAAGATATCTCTTCCTCTAATAAGAAATAATAATAAATTTTCGCAAAAAATGTAAAATATACTTGACATATAGTATGGTTTGCTTTACATTATGTATAGTTAAGTTTACATAAAAAAGTCAAATTGTGGTTGAAAAGGAAAAATATTATGAATAGAGCACAGAAAATTGCGTGGTTCAATTTAATTGTAGTACTGACAGCTTTAATCCTCAGCGGCATAGCAATCGCGGTCTTGACTTTTGTAGTTGGTCAACCTTTACATAAAGCTTCTGCGGGATTCGGATTTATAGGCATTATAGGACTTTGCGGCCTTACGCCTGTTCTATTCCGGAAGGAAAAGGAGCAAATTGAATTCGATGAGCGTGACCATTCGATTCACAGGAAATCGTCGCTGGCAGCATACTCGATTTTTTGGTTTCTTTTTGTCCTTGCAGCTATGATTCCATTCTTTGTGCTGGGCCCGAAAGGGACAATTTCTGTTAAATATCTGCCGGCGATGGTGTTTGGAGGCATGATTACAGTGATGATTGTACAATCGATAGTAACGCTCGAGGAGTACGGCTGGAGGAATAAAGATGGCGACAAATGAATTGAGAAATCAGATTCGTCGGCTACGTTTTGAGAACGGCGAGATGACCCAGCAGCAGTTAGCTGATAAGGCTGGTGTAACCCGCCAGACCATCCTCGCGATTGAATCAGGCAAATATGCGCCGTCACTGCCTCTGGCATTTAGAATAGCTAATACCTTTGGTGTGCCTTTAGAAGATGTCTTCCAATATACCAATAAAAATACCTAAGTCAAGGCAATCGGGCATTTCAAATCACCCGATATTTCTGTTATAATCAATTTCCGTACAGTATAAGTTTATTTTTGCTCGGAAACGATATGGCGTTACCGGTAGTTGCGATAATTGGTCGGCCTAATGTGGGCAAAAGCAGTCTCTTAAACGCCTTAGCCGGTGAGAGAATAAGTATTGTCGAGCCGACGGCGGGCGTTACAAGAGACCGGGTGAGCACCATCATCGCAAAGGGCGATAAGTTCTTCGAGCTTATCGATACCGGCGGATACGGAATAGTCGATAGTGACCAGCTAAGCGACCACATCGGACAGCAAATCCGCCAGGCAATCGAGCTGGCAAACCTCGTTGTATTTATGGTGGATATCCGCGATGGTCTTATGCCTTTAGATAAAGAGATAGGACGGCTTTTACGCAAAGAGGAATTAGATGTAATTGGTGTCGCCAACAAGGCTGATACGGCCAGGATGTTCCCTACGGCGGGTGAATTTACAAAACTCGGCTTTGGTGAATTCCTGTGTATCTCAGCAAAGAACAATCTCAATAAAGCCGTTCTGCTCGATAAAATCTTCGACAAAATCGTGGGTATCGAATCGTCCATGCCGGCAGAGCCGGTTATGAAGCTCGCAATAGTAGGCAAGCGCAACGCCGGCAAAAGCACACTTGTAAATGCTATGGTCGGTTCCGAGCGGGTGATAGTAAGCGAGACGCCGGGGACAACAAGAGATGCTGTTGACGTTCGGTTTGAAAAAGACGGCAAGACCATAATCGTTATCGACACGGCGGGAATAAGGAAAAAGAGCAAGATAGCCGACAGCATTGAGTTTTACAGCTACGTTCGCGCGACAGAGTCGATACAGCGCGCTGATGTTGTGCTGTTTTTGATTGATGCGACGGTGCCGGTTTCGCAGGTTGATAAAAAAATAGCCAGATTCATCGCATCGGAATACAAAAGCTGCATAATTGTAGTAAACAAGTGGGACCTCGCAAGGGAATCCGCTGTTACCGGCGACTATGAACAGTATCTGACAAAACTTCTGCCCGGCTTAAAATATGCACCGATAGCCTTTACAACTGCAACCGATTCTAAGAATGTTCAGAGTGTTCTGGACCTGGCTGCTGAGATTTTCAAACAAACGACAACACAGATACCGACCGCGAAATTAAACCAGGCATTTGAAATTATAAAGCAGGAAAAAATTGGTGCAGCCAAACACAAAAAAGGCTTTCCCAGGATTTACTACGCCACGCAAATCGCCGCCAATCCGATTACTATACTTATGTTTGTAAACAAGCCGGAACTATTCGAAGAAAACTACCGTAGATTTATTATTGGCAAACTACGAGAGCTCCTGCCGATACAAGAAGTACCGGTAAGACTTTTGGCCCGCTCGCACAGAAAGTAAATCATTTTTAAGGCAATATTCCAACCCGGATTTCCCAAGTAAATCCGTGCAAAAAAACGGAGAATTTGTTAATATAGAGCCTGTGAATAGTGCTTAAGAAAGTTTTGTTGTTCTAATCCGGAGAACCTAATGAGTAAAGGCCGACCTGAAAAAGGTTGAGAAATAACTTAAATGCTAAAATCAATATTTGCTCCTATTAATGAATAAGGATGAAAAAATGCGCGTACTATCTAAAAAAATACCTGTCTTGATTGTGGCGGCCATTGTGGCCATGGTTGTCAGTTTCCCCAAAAACTGTCTATCGTCCGAGGAGAAACCTCGCTGCAAATGGCAAAAAACGGGAAATTATGTATTCCGTCTCCAGCCTTTTTTTTACGGTGATTCTGACATCGATATTAAGGTGGCATATTCGGCAACACTCAACAGCTCCGGCACCGTCAGGTTAGACCTGATTAGTGTGGATGCAGACCCATGGGCATATGCCGGACTACAGTGCAAACTTATTTCAGAAGATATTGGCCAGGAAAGAAATAGTATATTAATTGAGATACACGTGAAGGCACGGTTGAATGGAATTGATGAGCATGCCCTCGATAACAACGTCATATCTGTGTACGGACCTACGCAAGAAGCCCGTATTTTCAAGCGATTCATCCCCGGTTTCTCATGGTACAGCAAAGCGTGCCCCAAAATAACGACTGTACAGGAGTCCCCGGTGGTGAAATTCGAAGGCCACAACATACCAAGGCCCAGCTTCGCTACCAGAATAAAGAAAGTTCTGGGGGATGCATTTATGAAAAACGAGGACACCGGACAAACACACAAGCCCACCCCGGGGATGGAGATAAAGCCAGGCGACACCATCGAGACAAAAGATGGGGAAGTAACCTTTTATATGAGGGCATCGAAAATCAAGATGGCCGCAAAAACATTAGTGAAAATAACATACGATGAATTAATGCCCGGCCCGATAAAAGAAGGTATCAAAATGGTGCATGGATTTCTCTTTGCGTATGCAAAAAAAGAAAAGAATTCCCTAAAAGTAGCCACGCCCAACGCGATTTGCGGGGTCAGGGGAACGAGCTATACGATATCGCATGACGAGGCGACCACTACCACCGTGGTGGAGGTTCAAGACGGGGCCGTCTCTTTTTCCGACCCGAAAAACAAAAAAACCGTCGAGGTCAAGGCAGGTATGAAGAGTATGATTAAAGGCAACGGTTTGCCTTCTGACCCCGTGCCGATTCAGTAATACGATAGCACGGGACATCTGCGACCTTGAAATGAGAAAGGCAAGGGGATAGATTCGAGAGCTTTTGCCGATACAAGAAGTGCCGATTCGGTTATTAGCCAGTTCGCACAGAGCGTAAGGCAGGATACGAAATGCGAGGTACGAAATGAATACGCTTTTGTTGATGCTGATTTGTATGGGAGGGTATCTGTTGGCATATTATACTTACGGGCGGTTCCTGGCTAAAAAGATATTCAAACTTCAAAAGGATGCACCCGTACCGTCCAGAAAGCTTCAGGACGGAATTGATTATGTCCCCACCCGGAAGGGAATAATCTTCGGTCACCATTTTACCTCGATAGCTGGCACAGGGCCGATTGTCGGGACGGCTATAGGAATAATCTGGGGCTGGCTGCCCGCTATCCTCTGGGTATTTCTGGGCTGTATCTTTATGGGAGCTGTGCACGACTTCGGGGCGTTGGTTGTCTCGATACGAAACGAAGGCAAAAGCTTGTCAGACGTGGCGGAAAAATACATCAATCTGCGCGTGCGTTTTATATTCTTCATAGTTGTGTTTCTGAGTCTGCTGATTGTCATTGCAATATTCGGCGTTGTGATTGCCACGGTTTTCACGACCTTTCCCAGTTCTGTTGTTGCCGTCTGGCTGCAGATTCCGATAGCAGTGGCGCTCGGCTATGCGGTTTACAAAAAAGGGGCCAGCGTACCGGTCGCTACAGCTATTGCCGTAGCCGGTATGTATGCCTGCATCGGGCTGAGTGCATATTTGGAAAATAAGTGGCCGGGCCTGTTCAGTATTTCCAATATAGGACCGGTGCCGGCAAGCGGAGTCTGGACAATAATTTTGCTTATTTATGCCTGGGTGGCATCGACATTGCCGGTAACAACGCTGCTGCAGCCGAGAGATTATATCAACGCCTGGCAGCTTTTTATAGCTATGGGTCTCTTGGTCGGCGGTGCAATTGCAGCTTCATTGGGAGGGAATCTGCCGCTGGTGGCACCTGCTATTAACACGACGCTTCCGGCAAACACTCCGTCTATATGGCCGTTTATGTTTGTTATAATCGCCTGCGGAGCTATAAGCGGTTTTCATTCGCTTGTCGCATCGGGCACAAGCTCAAAACAAGTGGCGAAAGAGCCGGACTGTCAATTTGTCGGCTACGGCTCAATGCTGCTGGAAGGTGCTTTGGCGGTGCTGGTTATTATCTGCGTTGCAGCAGGTATAGGGATGGCTTTGAAGCTCGGCGACGGCACAACGCTTACCGGCCAGGATGCCTGGCTGCATTACTACAGCAGCTGGATAGGAGACAAGGGACTGTCCGACAAAATAGCGCCTGTAGTTAAAGGCGCAGCCAATATAATTGGCACACTCGGCCTTCCAGAGACGGTCGGCGTTACGCTTATGGGCGTTTTTATTGCATCATTTGCCGGCACTACACTCGACACATCGGTCCGAATCCAGCGCTATGTGATAAGCGAGCTTGTCAGCGATTTGCGAGCACCTTTGTTGGCCAATAGATGGGTAGCAACCAGCTTTGCCGTATTTACCGCGGCAGCTTTGGCCTTCGCTACGGGTGCCAGCGGAAAAGGCGCAATGATACTTTGGCCGTTGTTTGGAATCACAAATCAGCTTCTCGCGGCTCTGGCCCTGCTGATTATAACGCTTTATCTCAAACGCAGGGGCGGACGGAAATTTATTGTAACAGCAATACCGTGTCTGATTATGTTAGTGATTACAAACTATGCTATGGTCAAAAGTGAGATGAGATTTCTCGCAGACAAAAATTGGATTCTGGTCACAATAGGAGCACAAATTTTTGTCCTGGCATTGTGGATGACCGTCGAGGCCATTATAGCTTTCTTCAACACCGGCCGTTCTACTCGGGAGCAGCAGAAACCGGCGTCAGCTTAAACCGTGCCTGTACAGGGGTCTGACTCAGCACAATTTCATCCTTGCGGACAAACTCCTGGGGGAAATTGTAAACAACCAGTCTTCGAGGCTCTTCCGCCTTTATATCTTCGTCGTAAATATCTAATATGACCTGATATCGCATACCCTCGTAGGCCTGCTTTGCCTCGGGAGTTGCCCTGACGGCAATAGGACTTATCACTTCATTCAAATTAGTTACATTCACTTTATATTTGCCCTGCAGATTCTCGCTTAAGGAAAATCCCAATGTTGCGGTCGTGATTGTGTAATCCTTCAGCCGAACCTCGGCCGGCAGCATTTTTATCTCCACGCTTGTCGCGGCCTGCCTTCTTTGGTCCGCCGCCAGCTCGACATAAGGTATCTTTTTAATAGCCGAGACGCCCGCCTGGTTTATTTCTCTGCGCGTCAACTGGACCTTTGCGACAAGTTTTTCTCCCTGCCAATCCTCAAGCACAAACATATCAACTTTTGACGGCTCGATACTTTCAACCTTTAGAGAGATTTTGTTCTCATCAAAACACTCAACGGTGAGTGATTTCTTAACAAGCCCTTGAACGCTAACGGAAAGCGACTCCGGCTTGCAGGATTCGACTTTGAGTCCGAATTGCTTTATTTCCTTGTTTTTCTGTATAAACGGTATCAAAGGCAGGGTATAGCTTCCGGACTGGTCCATTTTTTCTTCCATGGCGTCAAAATTGAATTCAAGCCCCCCTTGCCCCCTTAATTTTTTTCTTAATTCACTGATTGTTCGCAACGGCCCTTTAACAACCACCTCTTCTATGGAAACAGATGATGCTTCATTTATGGTTACCCAAAGTTTCGGATTGGATTTGGCAACAGTTATTGTTGTATTAGAAACATTAAGTTTTTCGTCCAGCGCCAAGTCTGCCCAGACCCATATCAGGACCGTAATAAAAATCACAATCGCTATTTTGCCGAACTTAATATTTCTTAATTTCATTCTTGCCATAACACCTCTGCCGAGATGCAAATCGACCCATTTTACGAAAGTGCAGTTGTAAGATATTTTCTTAACTTAGCCTCATCTACATTTTTGAAAAGCTTTCCGTTTTTAGCCACAGAAATGGCGCCGGTTTGCTCGCTTACAACCAAACAAGTGGCGTCCGAACCCAGAGTTATGCCTATAGCGGCGCGGTGTCGAGAGCCGAGCTCAACACTGGAACCGGCCGCCTCAGTCAAAGGTAGCTGTACGCTGGCGGCAACCACCCTATCGCCTCGCACTATAACGGCCATATCGTGAAGGGCGGTGCCGGGGTGAAAAATAGTCTTAAGCAGCTCGGCTGTAACCTTGGCATCGATTCGAACGCCCGTCTCTATAAATTCTCCTAACGCTACCCGCCTTTCAATAACAATAATTGCTCCAATCCGGGCGGTTGAAAGCCCGGTCACAGCGGTAATTACCTCTTCTACGGTCCTCGATAACTGATGAGACGAGCTTATCAGGAAACGAGGCTGACCTATCCGCATAAGCACCCTTCGAATCTCCGGCTGAAAAGCCGCAACTGCAATAATCAAAACCGCAATCAAAAAACCTTTATAAAGATATTGAAGCCGAAGAAACTCCAGGCGCTCGACGACTAAATTTAAGATAAGAACGCCGGCAACAAGAATGAATATAACGCCCCGGAACAACCTTTCGCCGCGAGTGCCTTCGAGAAAATCCACAACCCAATAGACTACCAGGCCGATAAGAAACAGCTCAATAGCGACTATCCATCCGCTATATCCCCCTATTCGATTGAGATAATCAACGAGCGGTTGCACAGTTCAACTCCAATTGTTCTCGTTGTGTGCTATGTATATTGCCCAAAAACCAATGCAATACGATACCTGCTTTCGCAGGCACAAGCAAACGCAAAACGCGATTAGTACTGCAAAGCAAGCCATCCATTTTGCTTACTTAACTATATTTTAGCTGCCCCCGGCCTTGCCGTCAACGTAAAAAGCTTATTACACCAGCTCCTGCGAAAATGTGCAAAATCATAGTCTTGTTTTTTGGAATTACCTGAAATGGCAGTAAAAATTTTGACACCTTTACTATCTTCGGGTATAATTTTAAAGTTCCTCGGCATTCGAATTTGGGGAAGAAATAGAGCTGACTCATGGAGTAAGGTTATGAAATCCAACAGAATCAGCAGGGTTATACAGATATTGACAACATTACAATCGGGGAAAAGATACGCCGTTAGTGATTTGTCGAAATTGTTTGGAACAAGCCGGCGGACAATATTCCGGGACTTAAAAGAGCTGCAGTCAATCGGCGTGCCATATCACTATGATGCCAGGAGCGGCGGATATTCCATTGAGCCGGATTTCTTCCTGCCGCCGATAGACTTGAGCCTGCAGGAGGCATTGAGTCTGCTTATGCTGGTCCACAAGGCACGCAACCAGATACAGTTGCCGTTTAATAATTCGGCACTGCTTGCGTCTTTGAAAATAGAAAATAATCTGCCTGCCAAAATCAGGCAATATTGTAATACGGCCCTACAAAATATTTCTACCAAAGCCGCCGCCCAGGCCCCGATGAACCTGCTCGATAAAACATTTGCGGAAATCCAAAAAGCTATCGTAAATAAACGCAAGGTTAACATCCGTTATAATTCGCTGTTCGACGGCAAAATAATAGACGTCGAGCTGTGGCCCTATCACTTGTTTTACAACTACCGTGCGTGGTACGTGCTGGGCCATTCCAGCATACACAAAAGCGTCCGCGCTTTTAAGCTTAACCGCATCAAGGAATTAAATGTCACGGAGAAATGCTTCGTTGGTGGTGATAAATTCGACTTGTACGATTATCTCGGCAGGGCCTGGTCGATGATACCCGAAGGCCGTATCTACAATATCAAGCTGCGCTTTCTGCCCAAGGTAGCCGGCAACGTCACGGAGGTACAGTGGCACAGCACGCAGAAAGTTGCCCACAACAGCGACGGCTCGGCCATTATGGAGTTTCGCGTTGACGGCATCGGCGAGATAAGCTGGTGGATACTCGGCTATGGCGACCAAGTCCAGGTGCTCGCGCCAAAAGCACTTCGCAAAAGAGTCCTCGAAATGGCCAAAAATATGATTAAGCTGAATGAAAAACTCTAACCCGCCCAGAACCACCCGCTCGTCTGAGCGGAGACCCGTTAATTTCCTTGCAATAATGGCCGATTTGATATAAAGTAACGGCAGTAAACTCAGAAAATCCTTATGCCAACGTAGCTCAACGGTAGAGCTCTGGTTTTGTAAACCAGGGGTTGTCGGTTCGAATCCGACCGTTGGCTTTTTGAGCATTTC
>CAYWUO010000077.1:0-9827 GCA_964461285.1 uncultured Pirellulales bacterium | reverse complement strand
AAATAGTTTTGAGTTCTAAGTGCTGAGTTTTGAGTTAAACGGATTTTAGACACGAACCGGGGACGGTTTTACTGGTTGGCTTGGGTGCGGTGATATGGCTCGACTCTGCTCACCACAGGTTGAGAAGAAAATTTAAAGGTCTTCTAAATCTTTTCTAATATCATATTCCTGTTCAAATTCTTCTTCAAAAGGAGGATTTATTTCAGTAATCTCAGAACTATAATAAATATCCTTGCCATGAAGAAAACATATTCTACCATCACTGCCAATATAATCTCCTTTTTTAGCTAAATTCATTAGAGCAGAAGGTTCGATATGCTGCATTCTAAGTTCCTCAGCTTTTCGTCTGGATATGTATACGGCATCATCTAAATCAACAACGACTCTGCCATTATCCAACTTCCAAATTTCTTTTTCTAAAAGTCCCCTTCTATTAAATTCTCTTCTCTGAGTATAAATACTCCCATTTTGAGAAATAAATTCCCTCTTCTTCCTTGCAAAAGGAGGCTGGATATCTATGCTATCTTTAACCATACAATCATCTATTTTAACACATTTATAACAATTATTGTATAGAAAAAAATGTTTCTGCTTCTTTATTTAATCTTCTCTTTCATTATATCAAAAGCTGTATCGAAAAACCAGTTGAAAAATTCTAAAAGGTTTTGTTAATTTTTGCAAGTTTTTTCTGCTCTGCCTGGGCGCGATACAAGCAAGGGAAGACCCTCCTACGCTATCCGGGCTATGGAGGCCAGGCAGAGGACAGATGACGGAATACGGAGGACCCTTGTAATTTACTATTTAGTATTTATTATTTGTTATTGTTTGGGAAATTTAAGATGGAAAACAACCACGGACAGGAAGCCCGTGTTACGGATAAACAAAACGGGCTCCGCATTGACCGGAGCCCGTTGGTTTTTCAGGTGTGTTGCCCTGGATTAAGCAAGTGTTACGCTGGTCGCACACGGGCCTTTTTTGCCCTGTCCGACCTCGAAGTTAACCTTCTGGCCTTCATCAAGATTGGCATAGCCAGATGTCTTGATTTCCGAGTGATGAACGAACAAATCTTCGCCACCACCGTCGGGTGTGATAAATCCAAAACCTTTTTGCCCATTAAACCATTTTACTGTACCTAAACTCACAATAATGCTCCTTTGGCCTCTAAATGGCCATAAAATATATCTCTCGTATTGTTTTGAAGAGAATATTCCTGAGAGACGTGAGAATAAACCCGATTTGTAAATTATATACCACAAGAACTAACCGGATGTCAACAAAAATAAATAAAAATAATCATAACGGCAAAAGGGCATTTTGTGTGGGGCTAAACATAAAGCATAGTAAGCTTTCGCGGTTGGTTTTGCTGAAAACGATTTTGTTGATAATTGAATTTTTTATATGAATTTGATATTCTATAAGAAATAAGGCACAGGCCGGTTTAATGTAAAGCAACACTGTTTCAGGAGCTGGCTCTTAATTGACGGAATTTGGAGATGGCCAAATGGAAACACGGTTTAGGAAGTTTGTTATGGGAACATTAACAACAATATCACTTTGCGGGCTTTGCGGCGGGGCATCGAGACAGATACCGACATTGGATATCGGGACAACAGCGCCGGATTTTAATTTGCCCGGTACTGACGGCAAGATGTACAGCATAAAGAGCTTCTCCGACAGCCAAATACTCGCTGTTATATTCACATGCAATCACTGCCCGACGGCACAGGCGTATGAGCAGCGGATTATGAGCCTGCATTCGGATTACAAGGGAAAAGGGGTGGCAGTAGTTGCGATAACGCCGAACGACCCCAACGCGGTCCGGCTGGATGAGCTTGGATATACGGATTTGTGCGATTCGTTCGAAGAGACAAAATTGCGGGCGAAAGAAAAAGGATTCGAATTTCCTTATCTTTATGACGGTGAGAACCAGAAGGTATCGCTTGTATATGGGCCTGTGTCGACGCCGCATGTATTTATTTTCGACAAGGACCGAAAGCTGCGGTATGTCGGCGGGATTGATAATTCGGAGAATCCCAAGCTGGTGAAAAAAAGATTTGTACGAGATGCGCTCGATGCACTACTTGCCAGTAAGCCGGTGGCGGTAGAGAAGACGAAAACATTCGGCTGTTCAATTAAATGGGCCGATAAGAGAAAGATGGTGGAAAGGGCATTTGCGAAATGGGCGAAAGAGGAGGTCGGTCTGGAGACGATTGACCGGCAGAAAGTGGCTGAGCTTTTGAAGAACAAGTCAGACAATCTTATGCTTTTGAATACCTGGGCGACGTGGTGCGGGCCCTGTGTGATTGAGTTTCCGGAGCTTGTGACAATCAACCGGATATACAGAGGCAGGGAATTCGAGATGGTGACAATCAGCCTGGATACGCCGAATAAGAAAGAAAAGGTAATTAAGTTTTTGAAAAAACAGCAGGCATCGTGCAGAAATTATCTTTGGGAAAGCAATGATAAAAACGAGTTTTCAGATGTTTTCGATGAAAAATGGCGCGGTGAAATCCCATATACGCTGATAATCAAGCCGGGAGGGGAAATTATATACCGACACGCAGGGATAATAGAGCCGCTCGAAGTCAAAAAAGTCATAGTAGAATATATTGGTAGATACTTCTTTTAGAGGTTCAGGGAAGCGGCTGATAAGCTCCGGTAAAGAGGTCATCGGTTTTTGGCCAGTCTAGAAGCTTGCTGATTTCATCCGGAAGAGTAGTTGCCACTTCGGAGCCGGGAAAAGCCTGTAATAACTGGTAATTGCCCAGCTTGGGACTCTTGAATAAGGGACCATCATAATCGGCGAAATACCGGCTGTTGGCTGAAAATTCCGGATGCATTTTCTGCAAATCCTGCAGCGATTTAAACATCAGCTGGCACTCATCGTTCGGCGCAGGACTCCATAAAAGCAATGGTATATCTGCTGCGCCCGGCCCCCGAACATATACGTTATAATCGAGCTGTTTGACCTGCGGCTTGTCGAGTCGTTCGCACAGGGAATCCGGCTGCCAAACAATCAGGAGGGGTCTGCGACAACTCTTATCGCTTGTGAGCAGGTTATTGACAAAGACGTGCCCGTCCCGTTCGTCAACATCCGGGCCGGTGCTGGGATGCCAGCCAAAGGGGTCACCGGCAGCAGTTCTTGCAGTTCGCCCAATGCATACAGAGCTGTTTATCAACGTATTGTTATAGATTTCGACATCGGAACTATTCATCAGGAAGATACCCTGGTCGCAATTGACAAAGACGTTTCCGGCACAAATTGCCCCTTTAGAGATTTCAAAGAAGAAACCGTTATCGCTCGGCCAGAACCGATTTTTGTTAAAGCGCCTCTTCATAGTGCCTATGTTCTCGATGCGGTTGTTGAGAAACCGGCCGTCTACATTGCCCACGTCGTACCAGATACCGTTCGAATACGGGTGGTCGATAACCAGGTTGTCGCGGCAGGTGACACGATAACATTGATTAAAAATCTTAACCGCAGCGGGATAGTAGCCGGTGATTCTCTCGATATTGTTGCGGGTGAAGATGTTTTTTTCCAGCAGGACGTCGGACGAGCTCAGGATGAAGATGCCCTCGGTGCTGGTGTCACTCACCAGGCAATGTCGCATCGTCAGATTGTCTCCCCGGAAATAAGCGGCGACACGAGAACAGAAAGAAAGTGTGCAATGCTCCAGGGTCGTACCCACCACTTCCTTTCCATGCTCGGACTCATCGGACAATCCCTCGGGGTTCGTTCCCTCAACCTCCATCGCACGGTAAGCATACTGAGTGAAAGTGATTCCCCGAATCACAGGCCCCCTGCGGTCAGAAGCCTTGCCGTGACATTTGCCGGTTGTCCGTGTAAGAGCGCCATTAAAAGCGGTGATTTCGACCAGCCGGTCCGTGGGGTCGGTGCCGATGAAAACCAGTCTGGCTTTGTAGTCGATGAAATACGAATTCTCGTCAACATCTTCTTCCCCGCCGACCGGTTGTAATAACCTGCCGTCCACAAACACCATATCGTTGTTAAAGCGATACAGTGGAGTTTGCCTGCCGAAGAACTCGCGCCGCCACCAGCTCGCAGGCTTTTCAGGGAATAAACGGGACCAGGATGTTTTCCATACCCCTTTTATTTGAAGCTCCCACTTTTTTGCAACAAAGGTCCCCTTCAAGACAGGCTGTTCATCCGCATAAGGCTGTATGGTGATTCCCTGGTTCAATTTCAGGTCACCGGTACGATAAGTACCGCCTCGCATCACGATTGCATCGCCGGTCACTACCTGCTTTATGGCTGCCTCCAGTGTCGTTGGTTTGGCAAGTGTTTGGCCTGATTCTGTATCATTACCATCGGGCGCTACATAGTAAATCCTGCCCGCATCCTTTGGCAGCTCGTAGGTTTGCCGAAGCGGGCCGTACGGACCACCCGAGGGCTGTGCCGCTAAAGGCAATGAACAAAAAAGTATGAAAAGCAGCATGCAACCTACACTATATTGTTTAAGATGGCTTGATTTCATTTCATTTTCCTTGATTTTCCATTGATACGTTAAAAAACATAACTTCTACCGACAATGCCTTTATTCTGCGTGAATCGGCTCGAATTGTCAAGAAGTTTCACACTTTGGCGGGTTTGATAGTCCAAAATTCGGTAAAAATGCTGTTTTCTACCTACAACGCTTCCGGCATCACTACGCAATTCTCAATTGAAAGGCCATCGCTACCGAAGCGCAGCGCATTGGAGGGCTTTGGCCATCGTAACTCACCGGATACCGCTACTGAATTAAGCAGTTTGTAACTGTCCACAAATGTGTGGTTGAGGTGTAAAAAAACAGGCCTCTTTGGCGATGTTGACTAAAAACACGGCAGGGAGGCCAAAAGTGATTCGTTACATTATCCCATCGGTCGGCAGCGAACTGACAGGTTACAGGAAATTGGTGTAGTCTTATACATGTTTGGATTAAGTTATCGAAGTATCGAGAAGTTTTGCAGTTACTGGATTGCGTGGGTTCTAAGAGCACTATAGAAAGAGATGTAGCTGCTTCAGGTCAAAAGGCTAAGAGGTTACATTTTTCTGCTCCTCGGGTGCGGGGAAGGCAAGAAATGTCGAAGTAAAAAGTATGGATTCCGAAACAAGTGGGGAACAACAAGTGCCTAATACTAACGATTGTCGGCAGTACATAAGGAGTTTCGCAGGGGTAAGAACGGAATTGCCGGCTGTGCAGCTTTGATTATCTTTTTGTAAATATCGGTATTATCCATCGGGCCGGTGAAAAGAGCAGCCCTTCTTCCCCAAGCATATACGGGGACCTTTGTCGCGGTATGGTTTTTCGAAGAGAAGCTGGCCTGAGGTAAATTGCCTTTTCCGTTGCTCTTTATTACTTTCAGGCCGCCGGTTTCGTGGTCTGCGGTGATAATCAGCAGTGTATCGTTTTTGGCCTTTGCCCAGTTTAGTATTTTCCGGACGGCGTTTTCGAATTCTATAGTCTCGCCGATGATATTGGGAAGATTGTTATCGTGGCCGGCCCAGTCGATTTTTCCGCCTTCGACCATAAGAAAAAAACCGTCCGGGTCGTTATCGAGAATTGCAAGGGCAGTTTCGGTCATCTGTGAGAGGTGTGGCAGGTTGCCGGTCCATTTTGTTTCGTAAGGGATGTCATCGCCGAACTGGCCTGAGACCATAGCAACTTCTTCGGTGTTTAGATTCTGCAGCTCAGCTAAATTATTGACAACGATATAGCCGGCATCTTTCGCGGCCGGTGGCGTCATTCCATTTGCACCGGCTCCGAATAATACGTTGGGCCTTGTCTGCGTTAGATAATCGGCAGCTATATTATCGTAATTATAACGGCTGGGTTCATGTGCAGCGAAAGCAGCAGGGGTTGCATGTGTTATGGGGGTTGTGGTAACCAGGCCGACGGTTTTTCCCTTTTTTTGAAAATATTCGAGCAGCGTTTCTAATTCAGAACGGTCGCCGGGGATTTTCATGCTAAGGACCTTGTTATTGACCTTGTGACTCGTGGCAATAGCCGTTCCCGAGGCGGCGGAATCGGTTACGGCGGCATTTGCAGAATGAGTGGTCATAGATGTTTCATACGGAAAGCTTTCAAAGCAAAGCGTGCCTTCCTGGCCATTTGCGTATATTGCCGCGGCGCGGACGTGCTCGAAGCCCATTCCGTCACCAATGCAGAGAATGACGTTTCTCGGCGAAGTTGCACAGCCGGATAATACGGCTAATAAAACGAACAGTAAAAATATTATTGGTTTTTTTGCCCTGAGCATTTCTTAAATCCTAAAAAGCTTAAACGTTTATTAAAACATACATTTACTATACTTATAAGAATGCGTGTTTGTTTATTACAATTTGCCAAAAAAAGCAAAGGAACTTTTGAACAATTTGGGCAGAACAGGGCTTTTTTGTTGCATAAAAGGAGAAAAACGGATAGGATGCTCGCCTAACGCTATTTTTAATTGCCAGTTTAAAGTGAACAGGAGTGATAATGAGTAAAGTTACCTTGATAACGGGTGATGGGATTGGGCCTGAGATAGCAGAGGCGGCACGCAGATGCGTGGATGCCACCGGTGCAGGAATTAACTGGGATATAATGGAGGCAGGTGTAGATGTAATGGAGCGTGAAGGGACGCCGCTTCCGGAAGCGACGGTCGAATCCATCAAGAAAAATGGCGTTGCGTTGAAAGCGCCGATTACCACACCGGTCGGGAAGGGCTATAGAAGTATAAATGTGCATCTTCGCCAGACGCTTGATTTGTACGTGTGTCTTCGGCCCTGCAAAAGCTATAAGGGCGTGCGAAGCAGATACAGCGATATCGACCTTGTCATCGTGCGTGAAAATACCGAAGACCTCTATGCGGGCATCGAATTTCAAAAAGGAAAAGATGATACGGCTGAGATTATCGACTGGATAAATAACCATAGCGAACGAAAAATAAATAAAGACTCCGGCATCAGTATAAAGCCCATTTCAGTCAAGGCGACGCAGCGAATAGTGAAATTCGCATTTGATTATGCGCGCAAGATGAGACGCAAAAAGGTAACGAGCGTTCATAAGGCCAATATTATGAAATTCTCGGATGGGCTATGGCTTGATGTGAGCAGGGAGGTTGCAAAGCAATACAGCGATATCGAGTTCGAGGACCGCATCGTTGACAATATGTGTATGCAGCTGATTCAAAAGCCGGAGCTTTACGATGTAATCGTGCTGCCAAATCTTTATGGGGATATCATAAGTGATTTATGTGCGGGCCTTGTAGGGGGGCTGGGTGTGGCGCCGGGTGCGAATATCGGTGACAAGGTGGCTATCTTCGAGGCGACACACGGAAGCGCACCGAAATATAAAGGACAAAATAAGGTAAATCCTACGGCCTTGATACTAAGCGGAGCTATGTTGTTAAGACATACAGGTAAAAAGGCAGAGGCAGATGCATTAGAATCAGCAGTTGCAGCAGTAATAGCTGAGGGAAAAAACGTCACTTACGATATGAAAGAAGACCGTAACGACCCGACGGCAGCAGGTACAAGCGAAATGGCCGACGCTATCATAGAGAAAATAAAAGTCTAACCCCCATTTTGCGTTGTATAAAAGATGTCAGCCTTAGTGCTTAATAATCATCAGGAAATAAGGTCAACTCCCAATACTGGTGGATTTTTTCCATCATGAGCATAAAGTTTTTGTGGTCGACGGGCTTGATGATGTAGCCGGCAACACCCAGGTTGAAAGCTTTGACTCTATCCTGTTCAGCCTTGGATGTGGTCAGGATTATCACAGGAATCTTTCTTAGCTCATTATCAGCTTTTGTAATCTTCATAAATTCAACGCCGCCCATCCTGGGCATATTCAAATCAAGAAGAATAATCTGAGGCGTGTCATTATCTTTGTTTCTTAGATATTCGAGGGCATCTTCACCATTGGTTACATGAGCGAGCTTGTTTCTAACGTGAAGATATCCAAATGCCTTTTTGACAGTCATCGCATCTACGGTGTCATCTTCAACTAATAGTATTGGCTTGAAGTCCTGCTGTGACATATTCTACGTCCTTTCTTTGCTCCTTAGGTAACGTGAAGAAGAAGGTGCTTCCCTGACCTGGTGTTGATTCTATCCATATCATGCCATCATACATTTCGACAATTTTTTTCACTATCGGAAGCCCAATTCCTATATTCTCGGTTTTGTCACGAATAGAAAGTATCTGAAATATTTCAAAAATCTTTTCAAAATATCTTTTCTCGATTCCGGGACCATTATCAGCAACGCTGAATTGCCAATAGCTGCCTTCTTCCATACAACCGACATAGACTTTGCCCTCGGGCTTGTCCATATTCTTCACGGCATTACTTAAAAGGTTTTCAAATATTTGAGAGATAAACTGTTTGACACCCGTTATAACAGGCAGGTGATTTTCAACAATTATCTCAATATTATCAGGTGGATTAATCGCCTCAATCACATTCTGAATGAGAACATTTAAATCCATTTTTCTTGTTGTGCGTTCGTTAAGCGTAAGTTGCGAATATTGAATCATCGAGTCGAGTAAATCACTCATTCGTTTAGCTCTGACAGAAAGTAACCTGGCATTTTTTTGTCCCTGCTCATCAAACTTTTTAGCATAATCTTCTGAAATCCAGTCGGAAAGAATACCGATTCCTCGAACCGGTGTTTTCAAGTCGTGGGCAGTTACCCGGGTGAACTCCCGAAGTTCTCTGTTCGACATCGTCAGTTTTTGTACTGTTGCCGCCAATTTTTCCTCAGCTTTTTTTCGTACAGCAACTTCCTCTTTTAGCTCGGCGGTACGTTCTTCGACTTTTTTTTCCAGCTGCTCATTGGCGTTAACCAAAGCGAGGTCGCGTGTCTGGATTTGGTTCAGCATGCCATTGAATGCGTCAATAAGAAATCCAATCTCGTCATTACTCTGCTTTACTGCTCGAACTGAGTACTGCTTTTGTTCTGAGACGGTTTTTGCAACATTAGCCAGGTCAAGAACCGGGCTGGAGATAATCCTTTGGAGACCGGAAGACATAAAATAAGCAACTGATGAAGCGAGCAATAGAACCACAAACATTATGCTGATATTATTCTTGAGCATTGTATATAAAGGTACCAAATCCGACCTCACACAAACCTGGCCGATTTTCTCTTCTCCCGCTACGATAGGCTCAAAAACAGTCAGGAACTCGTTATTAAAACTGTAGCCGCTTTGCCGAATTATGCTTGGCTTGACCTGACCAAATTCGAAATCATATCGGTAATAGCTTGCAAAAATTACTCCTTTTTTTGTATAAACTCCACCAAAGACAATAGAGGGCTCCGCTTTTAGCGCCTGTAATACGGCCTTGGCATCCTCTGAATCTTCAAATGACAAGGCGGCTTGAGAGTTGTCCGCTATAATCCTCGCCTGTGTGGACAGATTGTGCACCATCGTTCTGCGAATACTAAACCACTGCCAAATAATAAAGGCAGTACCGGCCAGAAAAAGCGCTACGATACACACGGCCATTATGATTGAAATGAGCTTACTTTTTATAGTCATATTTTTTACTGTAAGCATATATCTGCCCAGGAAATAGCCCAATGTCACCCTTGGCATATATCGTCTCTATAAGCTCTTAAGTTCTAATAAATGCCTTTATTTTAATTGCTATTTAAGGGATTAGCTATATCTATGGGACTTAATCGAAGCCCCTGATATGTTAGTTTGGGACTACACCGGTCAGGTCTATTGCCTGTTAATCCGCACAATTAGTTTGCAAAATTGCAGAATGTCCCATAAAATATTGTAAAGACCCTATAACTCAGCAGTTGATTGCCATTTGTATTACTCCAATTTTAGTATT
>CAYWUO010000076.1:0-9975 GCA_964461285.1 uncultured Pirellulales bacterium | reverse complement strand
TAGAACATCCCGGTGCATTGACATCAGGATCTATAGTGGGGTCTGTCATAACCACACCGCCGCGAGTATCGTTCTCCGAAATAGAGACCGCTGCAGGAGTACCATCACAGGTGAACTTCAACAATTCATACCAATTGGGGTCACTTTGGTCTGGCGGAGCATTCGGGGAATCATCGTTAGTGGGAGAATACAAAGCTCCCATCTCGATGGTCGCAGCATTTGGGCCAGTTATCGAACCCAGATCGCCAGAATCAGCAACCGCTGAACCGTCATCAACAACCACACCGTTTTCGATAATAATAGAGCCGGGATAAATCGTGTAGTAACCATTAATACTGTCATCAACATCTACAATATTAGCGCCAGATACAGAGATATCCAGAGCAAACGCCCTAACCTTATTCGGCTCATCCTCTGTCACACGGTAGCTGACAGTAACTTCAGTGCCATCAATACTACATTCGATGCCAACTTCTGCCAATGCCGGTACCGTAAGCAATAGGACTGTTAGGATTAGACTAATCTTTCTCATAGTTAAACCTTCCTTTCTTTTCCTCTTGGCAGAGCCACACACCCTGCACAATCTTGGTTTTACATCCTGCTTAACTTAACAACTTACCTTTCAGCACACATGTTCTTTTTCTGGTACTTAAACACTAATACTTTTTAATTTTCGAACAAAGTGCTCCGGTCAGCAGGCTTAACCGGTCAAATACAATCAACTGTTGTATCCTTAGTCTCCTCCTTTCCCGCCTTTCGGCGAAAATGTGTGCTACAACTAATGTAGGCACAGGTTCATGTTGGTGAAGATTAATATTATAATAGCAGAAGCATCCGGGAAAATCAAGCAAAATTGTAAAAAAAACAAAAAAATCTTAAATTAGCCCTGCATTAGCGTTTATTTGCGTAAGTACATGCAACAACAGTACATACAATTACTCCCAACGAAAACAACAGTGAAATACTACTAATTTTAGTGTAAATCAAGGCAAAAAGGCGAAAAAAGCTAAAGAAATCAAGATTCCGGATGTCAATCTGGGTTATTTTACACCTTTAGTCCGCTTTTATTGGTGTTTTTCCAATAATTATCAAAAATCTTGCCTATTTTGCTGAAAAAATATTTTTTCTTCCTATTTCAGTTCATATAGCAATTTTAACAGCTGTATGTTATTTTCTTGAATTATGTATAACTTTTTGCAAGGCCGACTCTTATTCGTACGATTATGCCTGCTTACAGCCACTATAGCCCTGATTGCTATTGGAATAACTACTATTTATGCGGTTGGCCACCCTGCAGAATCCAGCCTGGCCAGCCAGGCTGAAGATTTTGGTAACTTGTGGAATAAACAGCTCCTGTTCGCAGCGATTGGCGGTTTGGGCTTCATAGCGGTTAATATGGTCAGCTATCGGCGGTTCGGAGCAATAAGCTACTGGCTATACGCTTCAGTGCTCATTCTGTTAGCTTACTTATTAGTAAGCAAGTATATTGTCGAACTTCCCTTTGCATCAGACACAAAAGGAACGTACCGCTGGATAAAAATTGAATTTGTTGGATTGACGCTGCCGAGAATACAGCCCTCGGAGTTTTGCAAGCTGGTGTATATCCTGGCCCTTGCCTGGTATCTTCGCTACCGCAGTAATTACCGCAATTTTAAAGCTCTCATCGGTCCTTTTATACTGACACTGCTGCCAATGGTTTTTATATTACTCGAGCCGGACCTGGGCACTGTGATGCTGATGATGCCGATTTTTTTTACAATGCTCTTCGTGGCCGGGGCAAAGGTCAAGCATCTTATGATTATAGTTCTTATGGCAATTCTGGTAAGTCCGCTTTTGTGGTATAAGATGAGGCCCTATCAGCGAATCAGAATCAGTAGTGTGTTTTTACAAAACGCCTGGGTTCGCGAAAAGGCCGAGAAGCACCCTTTGCTTGGCAAAGTCCTCGTGGGTACGACATTCAGTGAAAAACAATGGAAGAGCGACTGGGGCTGGCATTTGATACGCTCAAAATATGCCGTTGCCTCCGGCGGTACTAACGGTTATGGTTTTCGGCAAGGCCCTTTTGTCAAATATGATTTTTTAGAACACAGGCACAACGATTTCATATTCGCTATAATCGCCCATCAATGGGGCATCTGGGGCTGCCTGGGACTATTGGCACTATTCGTGATTATCATCGGCTGTGGGTTGGAAATCGCAGGCAACAACACAGACCCGTTCGGCAAATTGCTTGCAGTCGGAATAATAGCAATGTTTACCATTCAGGTCATCGTCAATATTAGTATGACAATAGGACTGATGCCGATTACCGGATTAACTTTACCACTGGTAAGCTACGGCGGCTCGAGTTTGTTAGTCAGTATGGTTTCTTTAGGATTGTTAAATAATGTAGGCAGGAGCCGACCTTTCACCGTGGCACCAAAGAGATAGAAACAAGATACATAAATCATAAAGAACAAATAATGATAAAAGGATTCAGACAGATTGCTTCTCTTACGGCAGTCAGCCGGGTATTCGGATTTGCTCGTGACATAGCATACAGTCATTTCTTCGGCGCCAGTGCCCTGCTGGATGCGTGGGCCATTGCTTTTAAGATACCCAATCTCGCCAGGAGATTATTCGGTGAAGGAGCGGCATCGGCTTCGCTGATTCCGATATACAGCGAGGAACTCACAAAAAGACCCGAACAGGCAAAACAACTGATTAACACTGTAGTGACCGTTGTATTTGTGTTACTGGCAGCGATAGTTTTGATTGGCCAGGCTGGTATCTGGGGCTATTATAAATTCTTCAGAATAACCGATGAGACCCGGCTCGTACTATCTTTAACCTCCGTTATGCTTCCTTATATGCTGCTGGTCTGTATGGTAGCAATACTTGCAGGAATTCTCAACGTGCACAGGCATTTTGCCGCACCGGCTGCTGCACCGATAGTGCTCAATATTTTCATTATCACAAGCTTAGTGCTGACCGGCTGGGCATTTCAAATCAAGCCGGAACGGCAGGTTTTTTTCGTGGCTGTCGCTGTGGTCATTGCCGGGATTATGCAGATAGCGATACAGGTCAAGCCACTTCGCTCTGCCGGTGTTTCTATAAGACCGGCATGGCAGGTTAATTCAGATGCCTTTAGAAAAATCATAATCCTGATGGGACCGATGATACTGGGCCTGACAGTAACGCAGATAAATACTCTTGCTGATGACCTTATTGCATGGTGGTTTTCGAGCTCCGCAGAAAAAGGTATGTACTTTGCCCTTATGGGCAGAGAAATAGCATACCCTCTGACACGCGGCTCCGTATCACATCTTTATTACGCTCAACGGCTGTATCAACTGCCGCTGGGTGTATTTGGAATATCATTGGCTACGGCTATTTTTCCGGTAATGAGCTCTTTCGCAGCAAAAAAGAATTTTACAGACCTATACAAAACAGTTTCAAAAGGATTACGTGGGGCTATCTTTGTTGCGATACCAGCCAGTATAGGATTAATAGCGATAGGCAGGCCGCTAATCTCGGTGGCTTTTGAGCATGGTCAATTCGGTCAGTTCCGTGACGATACTTCAATGGTAACCTGGACTTTACTTTTTTATACTTTGGGATTGTGCGGCTATTTTACCCAGCAGGTTGTTACCCGCGCATTTTACTCGATGCAGGATTCCAAAACACCTATGCGCAGCGCATTGATAGCGGTTGGTCTGAATATTGTCCTGAATCTGACCCTTATCTGGCCGTTGGGGACAGGCGGATTAGCGCTCTCGACGGCGATTTGCTCTTATTTGCAGGTTGTGATTATGATTGGTGCTCTTAACAGGTCCCTTCGAAAGCAGGGACTTGACTCACTCATATTTGAGGGGCTGGGCAGAACATTAGTAAAAACAATCGCAGCAACATTATGTATGTCCGCCACGGTAGTACTTGCTCTTTGGCTGTCAAAAAGCTGGAGTGATATATTCAAATTGCTCCTGACCGTTCCATCAGCAGCAGTGGTATATTTACTCGCTGCAAAAATTTTACGTATTGAACTTTTAGCCCTGGTAACAGGCAGTAGAGACAGCAATATTAAAAAAAGCGGTAATTGATAATAAAATCCAATTTTTACATAATTAGATATTTGACAGCCAAACAGCGAATTGATATAAGGGTTGAAAGTTAAAAAGAGTGGTTCGACGGCAAAAAAATGCGGAACTTCATCTACTATTTAATATCTAAAGCAACAGGCAATATCCGCCCGATAATATGTTAAGGCCCTCCTGCTTTCTTGCAAGCAAGAAGGGGGATGCAGTATTACCGGAGAGTAAGATGTGTAAAAGCAGGCTCCTTTTAGTTCTTTCACTGTTTATATTTAGTCCTTTATCGGTATGGGCCCAGAGAGTTTCTGCAGAGAAACCGTCATCAGACTGGAATTTAAGAGATTCGTCTTACTCCGCAAAACCAGTACGAGACCCTGAATTACCGACTAAATCGCCAGTCTCCGGCAGTTCAACTATTATGCCTGGGGAGCTATTTGCACCATCTGTCGGCCAAAGATTCTACGAAATAGCTTATGAGCTGACCAATTCTAAAAATATCAGTCCGGCTAAGGCCGAGCTGGCAACCGTATTCTTAAACGCCGCGATAAACTTAGGCAGCGAAGACAACCAGCTACGTCCACTACTGCTAAAGCTTGCCAGCCGACATTCAAGACCAGATTACGCAGAGCTGGTATTTTATATACTCGAGGACTATGTAAATGAATCCGCTGACCTCGAGGCGGTAAGAACAGCAGTCCGATATTTACTCGAACAGTTAAACACGCGTGAGGAGCGGGAGATACTTCTTAAAGGATTGCTAAAGAGTATCGGCAGAAAGAACTCCGTCATAGGCTCTGATTTGCAATGCCTGCTCGGTCTATTGATGGCTGAGCAGGCCGATTTCAAAAACGCTAAATATTACTTTCTACAGAGCTACACCAGCAATGAATATAACAAGCTGGCCTTTGAAAAGCTGATTGAGCTTATGCCCGATGAAATCGGGCCGGAAATATACCTCGCAAGTCTAAAATTAAATTTACGCGAAAACCCAACGGATATCAACGCAGCTATCGCCTTTGCACAATATGCTGAGCAGATACAACTATATGATATAGCAGCGAATGCCTATGAATACTGCGCCCGTGTCTTTCGTTATCTTTATCCGTCCGAACCTTTGCCGGCCCGTATCTATATCCCCTGGGTAATCAGTTTCTATAATAGCACACACAATCAACACAGGTGCCTGCAAATTGCTTCCGAGCTTCGAAAAGAAGGGCGATTCGACATTTTGCTCGAAGCCTTAGCCGGAAAAGCAGCTTTAAAAATCGGCAATATCAAAGAAGCAAACAACATATTCCAGGCAGCCGAAACCAAAGCACAACAGTTACTCGATCAGGGCCCGCAACGCTACAAAGAGGGTCTGGCCATTTTAGACAACAATAGTTCACAGCAAATCAATGCCACTCAATTTGCATGGTTCTATTGTTTTGTCCTGCCGGATGCGCAAAAAGCACTCGCATGGGCAAATAAAGCATACGCAACCGAATCCAACTCACCTGCGATAGCCGCTCTTCTGGCCTATTCGCTCGTAATGAATCAGCAAATCGAATGGGCCAGGCCGCTTTTAGACAATTATCAACCTAACCAAATAGCAGATTTAACGCTTGCTAAAATTCAGCTAATACAAGGTCAAAAAAGTTCAGCAGTCAGGAATCTTAAGTCCGCAATCGCTAAAGACCCCGGTTCGCTGGCGGCAGAATACGCTAAAGAGCTTCTTTCCGAACAAGGCGTAGAATATGTCTCGCCGGTTGACCCCGATGCTATTCTAACTGTGCTAAAAAACACTTTTGGCGAAACGCTCGTTCCGGAATTTATTGAGCCCGAAAAAATAATATTAATTCAGTTTGTTACTCGCGGCAGTACCTTTCCCTACGGCAGCAAAATCGACAGCACCGTTGCGATAACAAATAATTCTTCCGAGCCCATCGTAATTAGTGACGACGGATTGCTCAGGGGTAATATCAGGGTCGATGCCGATGTCAGAGGTGATATCAATAAAAAGATACCGAATTTGATATCCACCGGGATAAATACCGCCTTGGTCGTCGAGCCGGGCGGCAGCGTCATTACTAATGTGCAGCTTGTTACGGGCGAACTGAGAGATATTCTGTTTGCCCATCCTCAGGCATCTCTGGATATTGAATTTACACTTTATATCGACCCCGTAACTACTAAAGGCGGCAAAATAACCAACCGGCTCACCCAGATAAAGCCGGTTAAGTTGTTCGTACAACGACCAGGCATAGAGCTTACAAGCAAATATCTGCGAAGCCGGTTCGATTCGGTCATAACGGGCAAAACCGGCCAAAAAATCCAGACGTCACAGCTCTTTATCGGGCTACTGATGGAGCAACAAAAGCTGGCAAATCGTAAGCCCCCTTACAGATATCTGTATGCTGACTGGATGCCGACAATGCTAAGGTCCACCCTGATACATGAATCCGGATTACTGCGTAATCCCGCCGAGGATGAGTGGACAGTTAAAGTGCATACTATGGCTGATATGCTGCCACTGTCACTGGACCCGGAGCTTACTCGTGCAGTGTCGGAAAACCTCAATAATCCCGAATGGCCGGTTCGTATGATGGCTCTTTATCTTCTTGCCAAAACACCCGGTAACAGGTTTAGTAAAGTTCTGGATTGGGCAGCTAAATACGATTCAAACAGCTTTGTTCGCGATATGGCAATTGCCCTGGGTGCCCGCGGCACCGGCTCTGAGCCCATGAAAAACACAACTAAGATGACCGTGCCAAAGATGCAACCAACCAAACCGCCGACATCAAAAAAATCCAGGATGCTACTCCCTACTAATAAACAATGGCAAAACCGGTACTGACAATTCCTCGTATCCGTTCGATTGTTCCAAAATTTCTGTTGTAATATCGGCATAATTTTGTATCATTTTTCATTTACACGATAAGAGTTCTTTGAAAGGATTGCGCAAATGGCAGCAAAAGTCGATAAAGAGAAATGCACCGGCTGTAAGACGTGCGTGGAAGAATGTCCGAGCGATGCAATCACAATGGCCAATGATAAAGCGGTGGTTAATGCCGATAGCTGCGTTGATTGCGGGGTTTGCGTTGACGCCTGTCCTGCTGAGGCAATTAGTCTGGAATAATAAAAAATATCAAAAATCAAACATGACAATGCAAAACCAAGGAAGTCGTCCGTTAGGGACTCAACAATTTTGATTTTTTACTTTTAATTTGTGCTTTTTTTTTCTGGCCCCATCGTCTAGGTAGGTCCAGGACACCGGGTTTTCAACCCGGCAACAGGGGTTCGAATCCCCTTGGGGCTATTGTGGTTAAACTGTCATTCCGGAAACTAACGTCTCAAATACCAAATTACCGTCAACAACCCCCTGGATGCTTACGCTATATCTTCTGCCTTTTTTGAATTTCGTGATATGACCGAGTAAATATAAGCGTTTGCCCGGCTCAATCGGCGCACGAAACTTTGCCGATTCTATACTTGTAAAGCCGATAAAGCCCGGCTCTTCATAAATTTGTTTTACAAAAAAGCCCAAAAGCTGTGCCGCTGACTCGACCATTATCACGCCTGGCATCAACGGCCGAGACGGAATATGTCCGCGAACCCAGAACTCCTGCTCTGTTACGTCTTTATAGCCCAGAATCCGTTTTTTTGCCTTATCGTACCAAATGACACCATCGAGCTGCTGCATCTCAAATCGCTGGGGATTTACCTTCAGGATGGCTTGTTTATCAAAAATAGGTTCAGCCGTCAGGTCTATTTGCGATAAGTCAAACAATAATGGTGGTGGCATAATCGGCCTTCATACGCAAAAACTTTTCTGCGGTTGCATTGCGTTTGGGCTTGCGCAATAAAAAGACACCCTGCCCCTACTACGGCAGGAGCATTATGTACAACACAATAATGCTAAAACAGTATCTATGAATACCTGTGATAACTTATTCGGCTGATCTGATTTCAAGTATGCGATTACGAACACTTTGAGCAGCTTGCTTTACCTGTTGCATTTGTTTGCGTACTCTCGTACCTGCCGCTTTATTTCCGCCTCCTGCTTTGTTGATGTCAGCTTCAATTTCAGCGACCATTGCTTTGAGATCTTCATACTCTTGCATCAATGTAAACCTCCATATTTACGGGTTAAAATTGCTATTTTTCGCTTAAAAACGCTAAAAACATAACCATCTAAAGTCGTTTTGTCAAAGAAAAATGCTTTTTTTTGCAAAAAAACCACTATTTTTTACTATTTCCCTCCGGCAGGGCCTCAAGTTTCTAAGTTCTTTTAATAAAAGGGTTTATATGACATTATGTGCAAAAACCTCGTGTTTTGGCATCATTGCTGCAGAAATTTAATAGAGTTTTTTGGTCAATTCTGCAACTCTCTGGCCACGGCGTGCGCACTGCTGTTTTACTCTTTGGTCGGGCTTACCAATGGAGACAGGCCCGTAGTGGTCGCCCTGCGGGTCACCATGGACTATCATACCGCTGATGAGCATCGCTTCGATAATACCCATAATCGTGGTTTCATTGCCTCCACCGATATTTGCCGCGCTTGAAAATGCCGCTCCGACCTTACCATCGAGGCGGCCATGAAAAGCTACCGTCTCATCGAATAAATCTTTAATAGGCCCTGCCATGTGGCCATAGTATGTCGGCGAACCCATAACTATCGCATCATAACCGAGCAAATCTTCCGCCTTTACCTTATTGACCGCCTTGCAGTCTGTCGGTAAACCGGAATCATTCATTGACCTGGAAATGATTTCTGCCATCTCTTTAGTATTACCGCTTCTCGAATAATAAACAACAATTCCCTTTGCCATATTCGAACTCCTTTCTATTTTACCTGCCTTTAGCAGATTCTTTTCCATCTTATCGGCGGAGGTATACAAGCTCCTCGGGCAGAGGGACGTTGTTTCCAAAGTTATCCTCGCCATAACCTGCCTCTGCCAGCAGCTTGATATCAGCCAGCACCCGCTTATCTCCGATAAACGTCGCGGTCATATCTATGTCGACATCAATCTTGCCCAGCGCCAACAGCCGGGCTATCTCATCTGTAACCTTCTCCAGCAGCGCTCCTTCCTTACGAGCCGGCTGCTGAAGCGGCTGCAAAGGTTGTTCATACAAAATTACTTTACCTTGCTCAGCTAACGTAAGAACAACATTTCGCACCATGGCATTGACACCTTTATCGCTTTTTCCTTCCGGCACAATTTTAAGGCGGACGATTTCCTCAGCCAACCACCTCCGTTTCTTGGCATTAATCTTTTCGTTGGCCCTAAACAAATCCAGCGGCAGTCCGGCATTATAAGAATCACCGCCAAGCTGCATCTTAACCTCGCTACCATAGTGCAGAACAAGCTTGGAAATAAGCGTTGAAGGCCTGACATGAAAACCCCGATATGAAGGGACAGGCGCCTCCACCCGCCCCACTTCGGCATAGCGTTTGAGCATCCTCTGGCAAAGTCGCTCTGCACAGCCGATATAAAGCCCGATGTAATTGATAGAATATTTCATAAGAACCGACAACAGCTTCTCCGGCTTTACCAGAAGCTCCTGCCGAGCCGGCGAATCACAGAGACGCTTGCTGACATGCCGCTTGTAATAGTGAGCAAACGATGTTGCTGTTTTTAGTAAATGAAAAACAACACTTACGTGCCCTCTGAGAACCGGCAGGTCCTTATCCAGGTCCGCAGCCTCAGTACCTGAGACGTAAGTATCGTATAACGACTGGAGGTTATGGAAACGAAGCTCGAGACTACGCAGCTTTTCCTCGCTAATCGTATTCGATAAATATAAGGTATACTCCCGAGGTTTTGCCTTGCCGGCTGAGCATACATCCCTGCTTTCTGCAGCCAGGTTCAAAAAAGCGTTAGCCAGTAAGGTTACCGTTTCCGAAACTACTTCGACCTTTCGT
>CAYWUO010000075.1:0-10198 GCA_964461285.1 uncultured Pirellulales bacterium | reverse complement strand
CTCGGCAGTGGCTATTATGTAATAGGCAGCAATGGCATAATCCAGATGAGGCATATTGATTTCTATAATCTCGGAACCGAGCTTTCTATACACCTCGATAGCATCGGCGATGGATTTTTGCACTTGGCTTTCAGCTCCGGCGTTGAACTGCGGCACAACAGCTATCCTGAGCTTATCGAGCGGCTCATCGAGTTTTTCAAGATAATCGCAGACCGGAGCGATAGCTTCATCGACACTTGTGCTGTCGGCGGGGTCGTGGCCTGCGATAACATTCATCATCAGGGCCGAGTCAGCTACCGTCTGTGTCAGCGGCCCGATTTGGTCCAGGCTCGAACCAAAAGCAACGAGTCCGAACCGCGAGACCCTGCCGTAGGTCGGTTTGAGACCGACAACACCGCAAAGACTTGCCGGCTGGCGAATTGAGCCGCCTGTGTCGGAACCGAGAGCTGCAAAACATAATCTGCTGGCAACAGCAGCAGCAGAGCCGCCGCTGCTGCCGCCGGGTACACGAGTAGTATCCCAGGGATTGACCGTTTGCTTTAGGCCGGAATTCTCCGTGCTCGAACCCATTGCAAACTCGTCCAGATTCGTCTTGCCTATTATTACCGCATCGGCGGCGAGCAGTTTCTCAACAACAGTAGCATTATAAGGTGCGTGGAAATTCTCCAATATCTTCGATGCACAGGTAGTAGTGCCGAATGTGGTGCACATATTGTCTTTTATGGCAATGGGTACTCCCGCCAGTTGCCCGACAGACTCGCCGGCAGCGATTCTGTCGTCGACTTGCCTGGCTTTAGACAGGGCTTGTTCTTTGAATGTGCTGATGTAGGCGCCGAGCACGGGCTCATATTTTTCTATCGATTGAAAAACAGCTTCCGTAGCTGCGGCGCTCTTTACCTGCCCGGCGGCGATTTTGTCACGAAGTTGTTTTGCACTGAGATTTTCCATCGAAACATATTACTTATTATTTTTACTTATCACTTTTACGATATTTAAGAAACCAGTCGTAAAGCTCCTTGTTATTGTATGTTTGCGTCCAGCAGTCGTGTCCGGCATCGGGATAGACGGTCAACTTTGCGTTGCCACTAAATTTCTTAATCGCACCTACTATCTTTTCAGATTCTTCTAAAGGAACAATATTATCCTTGGCTCCATGAAATGCCCAAACCGGTACGTCTTTAAGTTTAATGGCCATATAGAGCGAACCACCGCCGCAGATTGGCGCTACTGCCGCGAAACGCTCAGGATAAGCAGAAGCCAGAGACCATGTGCCATACCCTCCCATACTCAGACCCGTCAGATAAATCCTCTCTGTATCGACGTCATACCGGGATACAATATCGTCCAAAAGATTTATAAGTACCTCTGTTTTTTCGGGCCACCAGCCATCTTCTGGACACTGTGGAGAGACAACTACAAAGGGAAAATCCTTTTGTTTCTCCACCATTTTGGGCGGGCCGTGCTTTTTTACATTGTTTAGATTGTCTCCGCGTTCACCGACACCGTGCAGGAATAAAATCAAGGGCCATTTCTGCTTGTTCTTGCCATAATCCTCCGGCAAAAAAAACAGGTATTGGCAGCTTATGGCTTTGGTTATCGTCCTTTCAAACGTCTGTGCGTGCTGGCCTGGTGATATAAATTGATGCGAAGCCATCTTGGTTTTCTCCATACGTCCACAACTAATCAAAGATAAGGGAAAAAAGACAAAGAAAATTGTATAAGTTACTTTCATTCGTAAGTTCCTCCAAATCCGTTTTACACTTACTTTTATGAACCTGAACTATCATCGAGAATTTTCGGGACCTTGAAGAAACTACCATCACGCTGTGGCGCATTTGCCAGCGTCTTTTCTGTACCGAGAGATTCCTTGACTTCGTCAGCACGGAAAACATTTTTGATTGGCAGGCAATGTGCGAGCGGCTCAACACCGGTTGTATCAAGCTCGTTTAATTTCTCCACATAGTCAAGGATTGCGCTTAGCTGGTGAGTGAATTCGTCGACTTCCAATTCGGCTAACTGCAGACGAGAAAGTTTTGCGACCTTCTTTACCTGTTCGGTGTCAATTTTTTCCGCCATATGATATTAGTACTCTAAATAAAAAGCGAGGCAGAACCCACCTCGCCGTAAACAGTTCATATGCAAAAAACTTTCTAATCAGTAGCTTTATCGGCAGGTTTATAGTTGCGTTTGGGCGGCTTCTGGACAAGTCCCATACGGATGGCTTTTGCAGAGACCTTAATCCTGCAGACATTGCCGTCAATAACAGCCCGTACCTTCTGAATATTGGGCTTGAACTTTCTCTTTGTAACGCCGGTGACTTTCCTGCCGACACCGCCAAGATACTTGGCTTTGCCACGACGGGAAATGCTTCTGCCCGCCACGGTTCGCTTACCTGTAAAGAAACAAACTCTTGACATCTAATATGCTCCTATTTTCGTATATCGTGAAGCGTATTTCGTATATCGCTTCAAGAACCACAAATAATAATAATTTCGAATAACAATTGCAAGGACAAAGCGGAATTTTACTGTAAAAAACTCACAAAGCCAAAAATTCCCTAAATTATACCTGAATTCGACACATTATTACGTAAAGAAACAGCAGGTGTCGTAATCAATAGTGCTGGATTTATATCGTAATGATTGTAGGGTTGATGTAATAAAGGAAGAGCGGGGACTCACATGCAGGATACTTGCTTTTTGGGCATTGTAGCGTATAATACGCGGTATGAATATTCTTGGAATATCGGCGTTTTACCATGATAGTGCAGCGGCCCTTGTCCGCGACGGTGAAATTATCGCCGCTGCACAGGAAGAGCGATGGACAAGAATAAAGCACGACAATCGGTTTCCTTCAAATGCGGTTGAGTATTGCCTCGGAGCAGGGGGGCTGAGAGCTGAAGAGCTCGATTACGTTGTTTTTTACGAGAAGCCGTTAGTGAAATTCGAGCGTCTTCTCGAATCCTACATAGGTTATGCCCCGCGGGGATTTCGGCAGTTTCTGATGGGTATGCCGTTGTGGCTCAGGCAAAAGCTGCACCTGCCGAGAGAGATGGACGAGGCCCTCGGCCATAAGTACAAAGGCAGATATGTCTTTACCGAGCACCACGAATCCCACGCAGCAAGCGCTTTTTACCCATCACCCTTCGAAGAAGCGGCTATTCTGACAATGGATGGCGTCGGCGAATGGGCGACAGGCAGCTTCGGCATCGGAAGAGGTAATAAAATCGAATTGAAAAAGGTAATTCACTTTCCTCATTCGCTGGGTCTTTTGTATTCTGCGTTTACGTACTTCACCGGCTTTCGGGTCAATTCGGGTGAGTATAAAATGATGGGCCTGGCGCCGTACGGTGAGCCGAAGTACTACGACATTATATTGAAGAAACTAATTGACCTCAAGGAAGACGGTTCCTTCCGCCTGGATTTGTCCTATTTCCCGTATTGTCATAAAACTGTGATGATTAGCCGCAAATTCGAGAAGCTCTTCGGCGGACCTGCACGCAGAGCAGAGGCGCCCCTTACCCAGCGGGAGATGGATATGGCAGCTTCGATACAGGCGGTTACCGAGGAGATTATGCTCCGGGCAGCTAAACACGTTTATAACCAGACCGGAATGAAAAACTTGGTGCTGGCTGGTGGTGTGGCCCTGAATTGCGTCGGAAATGGACGCATTTTGCGCGAAGGGCCTTTCGATAATATCTGGATTCAGCCGGCAGCGGGAGATGCAGGCGGCGCAGTGGGTGCAGCGCTATTTGTATGGTATCAATTGCTCGACAATCAGCGAGAAACCGGTGACAGTGACAAGCAGCAGGCGTCACTGTTGGGGCCGCAGTACAATAATGAGCAAATCCGGCAGTTTCTGGACTCGGTTAACGCCAGATATCAAGTGCTTTCCAGTGAGCAGGAGCTGTTTGAGAAAGTAGCGGATATGATAGATGGAGGGAAAGTAATCGGGTGGTTCCAGGGACGGATGGAGTTCGGGCCGCGCGCTTTGGGCAATCGAAGTATTATTGGTGACGCACGAAGCGAAAAAATGCAATCGATAATGAATCGCAAAATCAAGTTTCGCGAGTCTTTCCGCCCCTTTGCGCCGTGTGTGCTGCGGGAGGATGTGCACGATTATTTTGAAATGAGAGATGGACAGGACAGCCCGTATATGCTCCTGGTTGCTACCGTACAAAAAGACAGACGCTTAGCCGTTGAAACACCACCTGAATCCCTGAAGGGACTGGATAAACTAAAGGTAAAGCGCAGTATAGTTCCGGCTATTACTCATGTTGATTATACGGCCCGCATCCAGACGGTTGACTCCGAACGTCATCCGAAGCTGCATCGTTTAATGAATGTGTTTAAGGAAAAGACCGGTTGTCCGGTGATTATCAATACGAGCTTTAACATCCGAGGTGAACCTATTGTCTGCTCGCCGGAACATGCGTACCGATGTTTTATGGCTACGAATATGGATGTTCTTGTAATGGAGGACCAGTTGCTTTATAAAGAGGAGCAGCCGCAGGCCAAACAGTACGAGATAGACGAATACAAGGCACAATTTGAGCTGGATTAAGTTATTATTTCAACAGGAGTAATTAAAGGTGTCATTAGTTGATATAAACTGGCATCCGGAGCGTAAAGAGCTTCGCAAATTTGCTATAGCCGCCCTGATTGCATCGCTGCTTTTATCGGTATTGCTTTACGTGATTAAGGGGATAGCGTTCAAGTGGGGCGCTATTATCGTTGCTGTTGGTGCAGTTATTTTTCTAAGCAGCTTTATCTGCATCTGTGTAACCAGAATAATTTACCTTACTTTAATATCAGTAACGTTTCCAATTGGATACGTAGTAAGCTTCGTATTATTAGCGGCCTTTTACTTCTTGTTGCTTACGCCTCTGGGATTGTTCTTTCGCCTGATAGGCCGGGACCCGCTCTGTCGAAAATTCAATCCGGATGCAAAAAGCTATTGGCTGACACATCGTTCAACCGATAGTCTCGAACGGTATTTTCACCAGTATTGACAGGAACGGAGAGAACAGATGCCGAAAAACAAATCGCAGAAAAAGGCGATCGAATTTAGCGAGCTTTCACAGAAAAAACGGACATCTCTGCCTGTTGAATTCTGGTTTTTTCTCAAACATAACAAAAAATGGTGGCTGTTGCCGATAATTATAGTGCTGTTGCTTTTGGGCCTTTTGATATTGCTGGGTGGTACGGCGATAGCACCGTTTATTTATCCACTTTTCTGAGGCTAAGTTTCACCGCTTCCTTTACAATCGCGGCTCTGCTTTATTGTTTTTTCAGCATAGCCTGCAGTGTTTTACGTATCTCGATGGAATTAGGGTCTATTTGTAAAGCGGCTTGAAGCTCTTTTATCGCCTCGTCTCTGCGTCCCTGTTCTTTCAATGCAATTCCCAGATTATAATGTAAACTAAAATCGTCCGGCACAAATATCAAACCGTCGCGATATGTTTGTATCGCTTTGTCCACTTTACCCTGCTGGTACAGCACTATTGCCAGATTATTGTACGCTTTTGCATAATTCGGCCTGAGTCGAATCGCCTTGGAATAATGTTCAGCAGACTTATCGAGCCGGCCCTGAAGGTGATATGCTAATCCTAAATTGAAATGTGCATCGTCATAGACAGGATTGATTTGTAATGCCTTTATATTCCAGTTGATAGCTGCATCCAGGTTTCCCAGTTTGCCGGATAAAAAACCTAACCTAGCATATGCCCGGTAATAGTGCGGCACGAAGTGTATAGACAAACGATACTGCTCGGCAGCATCGTTATAGTTCCCTAATTCTTCCAGTAATTCGCCATATTTCCAATACAGCCACCAGTCCGAGGGTCTTTGCTGAATCGCCCGGCGATACTGAGCTTGAACTTCATTAAGAACCTCCGGAGAAAGGTTATCCTTAAAGGCCATGAGATTTTGCTCCATTTGCCTGACCCGCTGGTTATGGTAGAGCTGGTTGGTGAACGGTGCATGCTTTATATAGTCATTGAGAACCTTATAAGCAATCTTGCCTTGGTCCCAGTCTGTATACGCTAAATACCGTGCGCATTCTGTCTCGGTGGACAATGGTCGTTCACCCCGCCCTTTAGAAGGGCGGGGTTCATCCGTCTTGTAGTGTTTTATCCGTTCCGGAAGTATCTGTTCGACCTGCCTGAAAATTGTATCGGCCAGAAGATAATTACCCTTAAAATTCATGTGGACGTGCTCATAAAAAAGTTCCTCACCTGCAGTTTTATGAGGACTGTTCCTTTCAAAAAGCTTGACCGCATCCACCAGGTAAACTCCGTCGGTAATCTTATTGCCGGCCGTGTCCCGAATAATCTCGTTTATCCGCGTGTCAGCGCGGAACCTAAGCGTGTCTAATTCGCGTGCCAGGATATACCTGTCTCGGGCCTTTTCATATTCGCCGGCTGCCCAATAGCATCGGCCCAGGCGAAACTGCAGGTCCGCGTAGCGGCCATCAATTTCGGCTGCTGCCAGGTATTGTTCCACTGCCTCGGTATAATTGCCGTCTGTCTCATATGTGAGGCCTCGCTGATAGAGATTATCGAAGTTTTCCTTCTCGGTGTCTGTTAAATTCAGCCTACCAAGAGATGCGAAAGGAGGATTGTCTTTTAAGTTGCTGGGCACCGTACAAAAAATTATTTTTTTCCCGTTCTCACAGGCAAGACTGCGAATATCCTGCAGGTTCCTTTGGAAGTGTTGGTAAACAACTTCCAGGGAGACATCGTCCGCTCTTACCTGCTTTTCGAGAAACATCTCTAAACCTCCCCAAACCTCAGGGGCATCGCCGGCGCCTGCCGATTCCAGCAGATTCATCGTAAGTTGACCCAGCCTGGTTGCTTTAAGCGATATCCCAAAGCGAATGAGAGAAAGATTGGAGCTAAGCGGCGTAAAGACGGTTCCCGCCCCGTATGGCCCGACTACTTCATTGTTGCCGAGATATACGACAAAAAGGTCGCCCTGATGACGGGCGCAGTCTTTTGCTATCTCCAAAACCACGTGGGAATTTATGGCCGGCATCGCGGCGGTAATGACCTCGAAATTTGCCTCTGGATACTGCTGCTGTAGCATCACCTGTAGAATCCGTCCGAAACAAAATGCCCCTTC
Organism: uncultured Pirellulales bacterium; assembly: GCA_964461285.1. Lineage (GTDB taxonomy): Bacteria > Planctomycetota > Phycisphaerae > Sedimentisphaerales > Anaerobacaceae > CAZBWE01. The sequence goes on along the minus strand of CAYWUO010000075.1, from coordinate 3,077 downwards.
CGGCGTACCTGCTGCAGCAGAAGCACCTAACACAAAAATGCGATAGGTTTCGTCCGGCTTATTCGCAGAGAAAACAAATGGTTCGAATACTCGTGCAATGTTTCGCGGGAAGAACCGCCAGCCGAATTTGATGTTGTCACAACAGGCATCTTCTCCCTGCAATTTACATTTAATGATAGTCTCCGGCGGATAACCATAACCGACTATACGCAGACTCATCTCAAGCAGCAAAAAAAACAGGGCAGGAACAACGGTAAGTGCAACAATACGAAACAGCCAAAGGCGTTTGCGGGTAATTGGCTCACGCGGCGTCTCTTTTATATCCTTTTGTTTTGCTTGCGATGTTGTTCTTTTCTTTCTTCGGCGTTTGGCACGCATCTATCTGCCTTTTTATCGGTAAGAGATTACCCTTTAATGGCACGCTTTATATTTATCGGTTGTTGCGTATCAGCCAATTAGCGGGAGGTGGCTTTTTTCAGATATTCTATTTCGGATTTCGTAAGTGCCCTGAATTTACCGACGCTGATTCCACGGTTGGTAAGTTTGCCGATTTGTGTTCGCTTGAGCGATTTCACCGGCAGGGCGACCTTTGCGAGAATTCTTCGAATCTGGCGATTGAGGCCCTGGCGGATAGTTATTTCGATAAGAGATTCTTTATAGCTGCGTTTTAATATCTTCACCGATGCTCTTGCCGTCCTGCCGCCGGCCAGCCAGGTACCTCTTTTTAACTTTTCCACCTGTTCAGAAGTAATCCGCCCTTTGACCGTGGCAATATAGGTCTTGGGAGCTTCATATTTCGGATGCGTTAATTTATTTGTCAATTCACTGTCGTTGGTAAGAATAATTATTCCGGTGGTATCGGCATCGAGTCTGCCGGCGCAAAAGATACGTGCATGAGAAGGTACCATATCTATCGCTTTTTTCCTGCCCTGCGGGTCACGGCTCGTGCAAATCACACCCTTGGGCTTATTCAAAAGAAAATATACCTTTTGCTCAGCGTGAATTTTCCTGCCGTTGACGGTTATCACGTCTTTTTCCGCATCGACAAACACCGGCAGCGTATCGACGACCCTGCGATTTACCTGCACGACGCCCGAGAGTATCAGCTCTTCGCATTTCCTGCGTGAATCGATACCCGCCGCAGCCAGAACTTTTTGTAATCTTTGCTCAGCCATAAATAAACTAAAGGACTAACATCATACTGATAATATGTAATATTATACTACAATATTCGTATGGTGTATAAAGAACATTTCACGTGATATGTGAGAGGAAACATAATAACTAAAACCAAATTTTGGTCTTAGTGAAAAAGGAGACTGAAAGCATAATGAGAAAGTATCTTATGCACTCACCTATAATCTGCTTTGTGCTGATTCAATTAGGTTTTAATGCTGCTGTTCTACGCTTTTCGTTTTCTTCTGAACATCAGCGCACCCATACTGAGCAGTAAAAACGACGTTGGCTCAGGTACGATTGTTAGCGACACAGCATCTACATAATGACCATCAAACTCCACACCAGAGAGGTCGTCAAAAACATTCTCGTTGGCGATAACTTCAATGACAAGAAAATCTGTATTTGTAGGCAGAGCCAAACTAGCCTGACAAATCTCCCAAGTGCCCAAATCGCTATCGGTGATAATTGATACATCCACCACATCCAGATAACTAATCCCTTTCTGTGCCGGATATGTACTGGGAGCACCTTCATGTGCCCAAATTCTTAAAAAAAATTCTGTATCAGTCTGTGCATCGCCTGCCACCCGGTTAAAATAAGCTGATGCTGACGCAACTGCCAGTCCTGCTGTAACAAGACTGTTATATGAACTGATATCGATAATCTGGGGAACCTGACACGCCACATATTTCTGTTCCCACGATTCCCAGGCCCCTCCCCGAAACTTGAGCATTTGAGAGCCTTCGAGCGGAGCTATACCATCGGAAGTGCCGACAATCGAAGAGTAGTCCCCTGACCAATCACCATATATGGATGGCCAACCCGGACAGGTGGCTTCAAAGACCTCAAAACCACTATTAGACACAAGGTTCGCCGCAGTGCAAAACTGTGCTAAAACTAAGATGACCGCTAACGCAGCTATCAATGTAGTTACTTGTCTTTTCATTTCTCCATCCTTTTTAATAATTAATATTTATATCACGCTTATTACGCACTAATACATGCAAAATAATATGTACCGAATATTAGGCTAATATATTTGTATTATTTATCGTTATCTCTTTTAAGAAACAGCTTACATCCCTACTTCTTCGCCTTTTCTCCAGACGAAAACTTCAGTAGAAATTTTCTTTTTTTGTAGATAACTCCTCCTTGAAGATTCTTTGATAGCGAACAATCTTTGGCTCTAATAAAAGCACTCTCTTCAATAGGCGTACACCAACCATTAGCTATCCGTGCCTCAGCCGGCGGCGATATTGGCCTTAATAAAGAAACCGCTTTTATATGGAGTTTAGCAGGAAATAAACGCCGCCTCCTCCTTTACTTTTCAAAATACAGTATAATCAATTAAATCCATAGGTGTCAAGAAAAATATACAGATTTTCTTTAAAGACTATCAAATAACAGAGAAAAATTTTGCTTTGAGGCACCCCAATATAAAAAGGAAAAAAGAAGATAGTTTGCTTAAGTTTTCAGTTTCATTATAATTAACATATGATAGAGACTGTTGTTTTTGATTTGGATGACACGCTTTACGACGAAATCGAGTATTGCAGAAGCGGTTTCGCATCGGTTGCTGACTTTCTTGCTGGTTTGCCCGGTACGCCATCTGCCGAGCGTATTTTTAACTGCTTATGGGAGCAATTCACAGCCGGCAATCATACAAAGACGTTTAACTCGGCCCTCGCCGAGCTTGGCATAAACTTCGACAGCGGGCTTATCACTGAGCTGGTAAAAGTCTATCGCAATCACGTCCCTAAAATAACATTGCCGGGCGATAGCAAAGAAGTTCTGGAACAGCTATCAGGCAAATATACATTGGCTCTGCTGACGGATGGCTTCCTGCCGGCCCAAAAACTAAAAGTGCAGGCATTGGGAATTGAAGAATATTTTAAATG